>JAQGGX010000010.1 GCA_028289075.1 Candidatus Saccharimonadota bacterium
ATGGGATATGCCGCAATGTAATGAATGTCTTTCTGATCCTTAAGCCAGGAGTAGATCTGGGACATATCCTTGCTATAACTAAAAGTTGCGCGTGATCCATGAAGCGGAGCAAAAGCCTGGTATTGGGCGAAGATGAGCGCAAATACCAACAGTAACGCCACTATTGAACGCCACTTACGACCGGCAAAGAACTTGAGTTGAGCGGCGTATGTCAGAACAATTGCAAACAACACCGTCATACCAATATTAATCACTAGGTATAGTCTGTTCGGTATACGCCAGGTATCTGTCAGTTGGAGGAGATAGTAGAATGGAAATTTTAATTTTCCTAACGTAGGCGGCATGGCTAATGCTGCCGCAAAAATGATCATGGCCGCCAAAGCAAACATTACAAAACGATAATCATGATCGACGCCCTTTCGTGCAAAGAGACGCCGTCCGTTAACTTTTTCCCATATAAATATAACGAGCCCCAGGGATATCACTGCCAAAACAGCCGCACTTAAGCCTACGTTATACTCCGAAGGGTTACATTGATGACGAAAGACTCTCATCTTTTCTGAGAATGACGGAGCCACAAACTTACCAATAAACCAGTTGTCATCCGCAGGCAGGACATGGTCCCACGGCAAAATACTACAATACATAGCATCCTGCATGACGTTGCCTCGAGAGCCACTCACATAGTTATTAATCTGGGACGACATACTTATACGTACAGCAACCAGTGGCATCATAAAGACTGCGATAATTGCCGCCGAGATACCTAGTAGCTTTGCTTGTTGTACAAACGCCGCCTTAACATTCTTTTGCGCTGGGTTTGTGGCTTTGCGCACACTCCACCATCCGTACAGTAGCCAAGCGATGCCAAGTGGAATCAGTGTTGAGACCATGAGCAATGTGAAATACGGATCCCAGGAAAAACAGGCTCCGGCTACGAGTCCCAAGAAGACTGCATCTCTCTTTCTTCGCTCTTTCAGTAGCTTGAAGAATAGCCAGACAGTACCAATAAGCAACACATGGTAGCCATAGCTTGGGTGACCCCCTACCTTGTACTGAAAGTACGGCGTGAAAGAGACAACATATCCGGCCAACAGTGCAATCCAACGGTTACGCGTCAACCAATATATAAAGCCGAACATCCCAGCAGCAGACACGACAAAGCCCGTAAGATTCATCAGGTTATACCCACATACCGGCCCTGCTACCTTTGCAAAACCCCACAGTACCGTAGATTGCAAAACATTACTTACCGTTACGGGCGTATATAGATTCTCTCCGTACGGATGATTGGTGTAGTCCTCAAATCCACCTATTGGTGATTGACCGCCTGGTAGACTGTATTTCCAGATCGGACCGGCAGTGTTGTCTCCAAAGCCGTATACGGTATCGGTACAGGCAGTAATGCTTGGCCCCATGTAATATGCAGCGAACGCAATATAGACCAATACGGCCATGATGGCATAACGCCACTTTTTCCATGCGTTTTTACCATATTTAATCCATTCTTCTCGTGTTTTAGCCTTAAAAGCCATACCCCTCACACTCCTCATTCCGATAATACAACGGCTATTATGGTTATCTATACTATATAATCAATCTATAATGACAAACAAGACAGTATCGATAATTGTACCAACAAAAAACTCCAGTTCCACACTTGATGCATGCCTACGCTCTATCAAAGAGCAGACGTACGCTCCAATTGAAATCATATTAGTTGATAATTTTTCAAGTGATGATACCCAGGAAATCGCCAAGCAATACACTGGCAAAGTATTTGCCAAAGGGCCCGAACGCTGTACTCAACGTAACTATGGAGTAGACCAATCTACTGGCGAATACGTTGCAATTATCGACAGTGACATGAACCTATCTCCTCGGGTGATCGAAGAGTGCGTACATGCCATTGAGCAGGCAGGCGCAGTTGGCGTGATTATTCCTGAAGAATCTTTCGGCAAAGGTTTTTGGGCACAATGCAAAAAGCTAGAGCGAAGCTTTTATGTCGGTATCTCCTACATGGAAGCTGCTCGCTTCTTTAGAAAAAAAGATTTCCAATCAGTTGGAGGCTATGACGAAGACATGGTTAGTGGTGAAGACTGGGACCTTTCCCAGCGTATTGAGGCACTCGGGACGATCACACGCGTGCCTTCTTTTATCTATCACAACGAAGGTCGTATTTCGCTTCTAAAAACAATACAAAAGAAATACTACTACGCTCAGAAGTTCGCAACGTATCAGAAAAAGAACAGCGATAACAAAAAGGTAACTCAACAAACTGGCATTATTGGTCGCTACTGGCTGTTTCTGTCTCGTCCTGGCAGGCTATTCCGCAATCCTGTCCTTGGAATAGGGATGTTGTTCATGAAAACCTGTGAATTTGGTTTCGGGGCACTTGGCTACGCGGCCGTAAAGCTGCGCAAAGGGTAAGCAGTGATGAAAAAGAGCGTATTTATTTTTGTCTTGCTCAGCGCCATTGCGTCGGCCGTTAATTATGCAGCTTATCCTGTACTAGCACGATTATTGCCGGCAGGGCAGTATATCGACATAACCGTCTCGCTCTCACTATTAACGCAGATGTCTACATTTTTGTCCTCTATCATTGCTATAACTATTGGCCTTTCAAAAAGTGAGGAACACGATAAGGCACAATCCAAAATTGAAACACTTCAATCTATGCTCTTCAAGTTATTCCTAGCCGTAACCGTTGCCTTCCTCATAGTCTCCCCAATGATAATGAGCCATATCCACGTACCTTTGCAGTTCGTCTTACCGATCTCTCTCATGATGCTTGTATCAATCCCGATAGCTATCATATCAGGGTCCCTGACTGGCCGTGGCCTCATGGTTAAGCTTGGCATACTGACTGCTACTTCAGCCACCTTGCAGTTTGCCGTTGCAACCACCGTTGCGCTCATAACAAATAGTGGTCTGTTAGCAATGCTGTCCATGGCCACTGCCCAGATTATTACAATATTTATTGCCTACCACATTTTCCGGGCCGAACAGCTACCAAAAATAGGCGAAGCAATCTGGAAGCGTACCCTTATCTCAGAAAAAAAGTACATGGCACGCCTTGTAACCTATACTTTTATATCATCCTTGGCGATTATGGCCTTAAATCTGGTACAGATAGCAGACTTGTTGATTGTGCAGGCTGCGAATAATAATGATGCTAAATTTTATACTGATATTTATGTTATCAGCCGTATCGTTTTCTTTGCCGGTATGATTTTCATCTGGCCATTTTTATCGGAAATCAACACCACACACCATCACTTGAATCGCAAACCCGTCTTAAAAGTGTCAGCATACTTTGCCGTTATCTCCCTAGGTGCCATTCTCGGCTTGTACTTGTTTGGCAATTACATAACGCAGCTGCTATTCGGTATCAACTATAATCTAGGTGACATCCGGACTATCGGAGCTTTATCAGTACTGTACAAACTTTCGTTCCTGCTCATTACAGCTATCATGCTGTACTTTATTGTTCTTCGAGACTATATCGCTACATGGATCACAGGAGGCCTAACTGCTGCAATCATAGTCTTTGGTTTGATCGCTCGAGATGGTGCCAGTACCTACAGCATTTTGGTTACGCTTAACATAATCGCCGGGATATTTGCGATGATAAGCATTATTAGTCTCCTAACGAGACACATCCGTCCAAAAGCCTAAAAAACAGCAATTACTTGCTACTCGACGAGAAATCTACAATAATGTTACCTAACTGAAAAAAATGAGGGGAATTATCATCGTGGGGAAAACTAATACTTTTAATGAGTTTAATGAAAAGCGCTATTCAGTCGAGATGCCTGTTGATGGCGTCGACAAGCCAAGGATCGACTTTATTCTTAGCAACATCCCAGATAGTAAGCTGAAAGTTCTTGACTTAGGATGCTGGGATGGATCATACGCCAGTCGCTACAAAAAGAAGACAAACAAAGTATACGGCGTTGAAAGCTCTGTTACCGCGGCCAAGCAAGCAGAGAAAAAAGGCATTGAGGTCTCACAGGGTGACTTCATGGAGATTACCCCCTTCCCTAAGGAAAAATTTGACATAGTAATAGCCGGTGAAATTATCGAGCATGTTTTTGATACTGACCTCTTCATCCAAAAGATCGCCGATCAATTAAAAGATGGTGGCACGCTCGTTATAACCACACCTAATGTTGCAAGCCTGCCACGTAGAATTATGTTGATGCTGGGCATCAATCCTGTATTAGAAAATCGTGTAATCGTTGATGTGACTGCGGGGCATATCCGATACTTTACGTTTGCGGAATTACACAAGTTACTCGAAGATCATGGCTTTGAGATCCTGAAGTCTAGGTCAGATGTCGTAAACTTCAACAACAGGGGCACCCTCTTCACCACCTTGATCCCAAAACTCTACAAGCGGTTCGGTCGGGCAATCATGCTAGTAGCTAAGAAAAAAGCTACCGCTTAAATTCGTCTTTGGCGATATTCTTCCAGTCGTACTGCGGGATAAACGCCTGGGCTTTGTCGGCTAGTTTCTTTGCTTTTTGAGGATTACCAACAAGAGTAAGAACCTCCTGAGCAAAGCTCTTAGCGTCTCCGACTTCACACCACACTACATTATCTTTCCAGATAGGTACGATTTCCTTGAGACGACTTACGATAACAGGAACACCCGCAGCCATGGATTCACCAATGACAATTGCCCAGTTCTCTTCGTGTGTTGGCAGTAAGAAAACTTTTGCAGAATTAATGATACGGAATTTCTCTTCGACATCGTAAATAACGCCCAAAAGGTCAACGTTTTTCTCAATATTATTTTCCTTCAGGTACGCAGTAATCTGCTCGACAATCTCTTCTGAACCATCACCGATAACTGCAAGTTTTGCATCCGGCTTTTCTGCTACGACCTCTTTCCAGGTACGCAGTAAATCAAGTACACCCTTGCCATAATTGAGGCGTTTCATAAACACCGCATCGTATTGCTTACCCTTCTCGCTTGGGTACTTCTCTACGATATCGCGGATCTTTTGATATTCAACACCACAGTAAACTGCTTTGATACGTTCAGGCTTTATGTGCTTCATTGCCACGAGCTTTTCTTTGGTCTGATCAGATACAGCGAGAATCTCATCTGCGAAGTGCTTGATCAGCCAACCTGCAATGTATCGGTTCAGCCAGTATGCATATCGTGGGATCACCGGCATATTACCCCGCTTTTCACGCCACGGATAGTCCTCTACCCAGTGATATACGGCATACCATTTGTTTTTATTACGAAACTTCAAGCGAAGCGCTGGCAATACATCGTAGATGTGTTCGCACGAGCTATATACAATGCCGTCCTTGTATTCTTTTACGCCAGTATGTCCAAAGAACAATGATTTCAGAGTGATTATTACATTGCTCACAATACCGCCACCCACAACGTAGTCGATAGTGTATGCCTTCTTATAACCCTGATCATATTTCTTAAGGAACTCCAGGCCATTTGGTGTAGTCAGGACATGTGCGTCAATCCCATCGGCATACTTCATTATCTCGAGCATGCGTATATCGCCACCGGAGACAGAGACGACTCCGGCATTCTTGATCATACCGTTAAAAATAAAGAGGGCTTTCATAATTCTTAAACCTTTTCTACTAGTGTCTTTACTATACGCTCACCCGCTTTGCCGTCGCCAAATGGGTTAGTCCACTGCACCGTTCGATTTTTTACCTCTTGATACTTACTCAAAATATCATCTTCGGTAACTTCAGTTAGCAGTACAGCACCGCCCACTTCCACAGTTTCTGGTCGCTCAGTGTTAGTACGAAGAATCACACATTTTCGCTGCATAATACACGATTCTTCCTGGATGCCACCGCTGTCGGTCAAAATAATCTCCGCATCTCGCATAGCAGCTACTAATTTACTGTAGCCAAGCGGCTCGACAACTTCAATGCGGTCAAAACTCTTGATATAGTCCATCTTTGCACCTAAACGAGGATGCGCGGGAAATACGCAACGAATATTCTCTTGCTCACAGATCGTCTGCACAGCTGACAATATAGCTTCTAGACTTTCTTCATTATCAGTGTTGGATGGACGGTGACATGTCAGTAATGCAAATTTGCCTTCATGCTCAAATGAAGCACGCTTACTCACTTCTTGTACAGCGTCAACGATTGTATTTCCTGTAACGTATATCGAATTTTCGTCAATACCCTCTTGCTTTAAAATATCTGCCTGCTTTTGAGTCGGAGCAAAGAGGAAATCAGAACAATGATCAGTAACAATACGGTTATATTCCTCTGGCATTGTGCGGTCATAACTGCGTAAACCTGCCTCAATGTGGCCAAGCTTGATGCCCATTTTAGTTGCAACGAGACAGCCTGCTAGTACGGTATTCGTGTCACCCTGCACGACAACTACGGTTGGATTCTCTTTAAGAAATACTTCCTCAATTGCCACGAGCATATTAGCGAGCATTCTGGAATGCGAGCCGGAGCCAACACCAAGTTGATAATCAGGCCGCGGTAGCCCTAGTTCTTCGAAAAAAACATCTCGCATGTTTTTGTCATAATGTTGGTCGGTATTTACGACTATATGATCAATATTGTTTCGTATGCAGTATTGAATACTGGAATACATTTTGATGATTTCTGGACGCGTACCCAAAACAAATGCAATCTTACCCATAGCAGTAAGTATATAAAAATGATTGAAGAATTGATACAATTGTGTCAGAAATTACATAATCATGAAAACCTCAAACCCTTTTATCACTTTTGTCATACCCGTCTACAACGAGGAAGGTAATCTTCTCTGGCACTATGAGCAAGTCACTAGTTTTGCAAAAGAACGTTCTCTCAAATATGAACTCGTATACATCAATGACGGTTCTCGTGACCGTTCGCTCGAAATACTGAAAGACCTTTGCAAGAAAGACAGTAATGCTCATTTCATCTCATTCTCACGTAACTTCGGTAAAGAAGCCGCTCTCACCGCGGGTCTACGTAAAGCAAAAGGTGACGCGGTCGTATGTTTAGACGGTGACGGCCAGTACCCTCTCGAGACCGTTGATACATTCCTAGAGGAATGGAGGGGGGGTGCACAGCTCGTTATCGGCGTACGCGGCGTAAACCCTACGGAGACTATTATTCAACGCCTCGGCTCACGCGCGTTTTATACCCTCTTAAAGTTCCTCGATTCCCAGCAAGAAGTTGTTTCTAAATCTACTGACTTTCGCCTGATCGATCGCCGTGTCGTTGACGAATTCAACAAGCTAACTGAGCGCAACCGTGTAGCGCGGAACCTCATGGATTGGCTTGGATTTAAGCGTGTATACGTACCCTTTAATGCGCTTGAGCGCTATAGCGGTGTTGCCTCATACAGCTTCAAAAAGCGTCTGAAACTCGCGCTTGATGGCATGATTAAGCATTCTACCGCTCCACTTAAATTCATTGGCATACTCGGTATGTTGGTGTCATTCCTGTCTATTCTTGCTGCAACATTACTGATCGTAGAGAAATATATCCTCGGTGATCCGCTCGGGCTTGCAATTACCGGAACCGCCATACTTGCATTACTCCTCAGTTTTCTCGTTGGTATTGTACTTGTATGCCAAGGATTGCTTGCGCTTTATCTGGAAAACGTCTATCACGAAACCCAGAACCGCCCACTATTTATCATCAACGAGGAAGAATAATCATGAGGATTGTTTGGTTCTCATGGAAAGACAAAAAACATCCACTCACCGGTGGAGCGGAGCTTGTTACTGATCATATCCTTACTCGCTTGGCTCAAGACGGGCATGATGTTACCCTTCTGACCAGCCGCCCTGAAGGTTTACCCCCCGAGGACAGCATTAATGGCTACAAAGTAATTCGCCACGGGAATCGTTACAGTGTGTATTGGCAGACTGCCCAGTATTACAAAAAACATTTACGTGGAACTGTTGACGCCTCAATCGAAGAGATAAATACCATTCCCTTCTTCACTCGTTTTTACGTAAAAGAACCGAGCTCTCTTTTCTTCCATCAGCTAGCACGTCAGGTCTGGTTCTACCAGATGATCTGGCCGTTAAGCTGGGTGGGTTACCTGATTGAGCCTCTTTACTTACGCTTGCTCAATAAACAACGCGTTATCACTGTTTCTGAGAGCACTAAACAAGACTTAGTCAAGACAGCCCGTTTCAAATCGGAGAATATCAAGATTATCCGTGAAGGGATCGAACTCGAGCCCTTGGCAAGCCTTAATATCGACAAGCTCCCTGAACCTACTCTCTTGTCATTAGGGTCTGTACGCCCCATGAAACGAACCGCTGATATCGTAAAGGCTTTTGAGCACGCCAAAGCATCAATACCAGGCCTTAAACTTATTATCGCTGGGGACGCAAACGATCCCTATGGTGACAAGGTTGCAGACATGGTGACTAACAGCCCATACAAAGACGACATTTCGCTGCTCGGCCGAGTCTCGATAGAAGAAAAATATGATCTTATGCGTCGAGCACACGTAATGGCCGTAACAAGCGTAAAAGAAGGTTGGGGTCTCATTGTCACCGAAGCTAATAGTCAAGGCACGCCAGTAGTCGCATACGACGTAGACGGATTACGCGACAGTGTTAAACATGGCCGCACCGGTATCGTCACTGCTCCAAACCCTGGCGCTCTCGGCGATAGCATCATCCAGTTACTCTCTGATAATAAAACTTACAGCACTATGCGGGAGGCAGCATGGGAAGATAGTAAACAATATACTTTCGATAACCTCTACAACGACTTCCTAGCAGCTTCAGGCCTTTTTGACCGCCGCTAGTAGTACGCGGTGCATTTTGCGGGCTTCGACCGTATCTCGGAAAAGAAAACGGTCTATACCAGCCGTGAGCAGCAATGCCGATGCATATAAGACAAATATAAAAGCTTCTGATGAATAGGCGGTCAGGCCAGCTTTCTGCAAATTATCGAGCACACGAGGCAAAAATATATTATCACCCCACAAGCGCAAGAAGGTCACTACCAAGACAATAAAAATACCAAGCAATACAAAGAACATTCTTGTCGCACGATATAGTGGGCTTCGGACCGTACGCAATAACAGCGTTGCCCATAATCCACGAATTATAAAGATGACTAGAATAAGCGTTAATGCCCAGGGCAAAGACATCCATGGTAGAAGGTCACCACCGGCCCAGCCAAAATGAATATAGGGATTAGCAACCAGAAAAACGATTGTTGTCACTGCTGCGGCAATGCATGCTTTTATAATGAATAAAATAAACTGCTTCTTCGAGATACGCTCAACCACCGCATGCCATATAGTTCTTAGCCCCAACGCAGACAAGAAAAGAACGAGAATAAGCGCGCCCTTCTTGTCCATACCAGCAGCAATCAGACCCACACTTGCTCCAGCAACTGCAGCTAAGCCTTTTGTGGGATATCTAAAGTACTCGGCAACTACGAGTACCACCAGGCTCAAGGTTGCAAGCTCTGCCATTTGAAAAACATCCAATCCCCGGAACAAAACAATTGCCAATAAGCCTGAAATGACCGAAGAGAGACGGCTGGCGCCAAACCTATATACCGACAGGTACACAATCACTATCAGCGCTAGTGCAGTCAGTGACCGCGTAAGCGCGTCAAGGATAGTGCCGTGGCCCAATAGTCCCCACAGAAGCGCTCCTACCGCCATCAATATATATGCCGCGACTGGTCGGGCATCAATGCGTGCATGTAAAACATCATAGTCAAAAAGTGGATTTTTCAGATTCATTGCTCTCATATTAGCCTTATACGTAACATAATTCTATAATACTTAGGCAGATTACAGTTTATGAAATTTTTTGTTGAATCTCACACCATATTAAAGAACAAGAGTGGCGTTGGCTGGTTTACTCATGGCCTCATAAAAGGTATGCAGTCGCAGCTTACCGACAAAGATAGCATTCACTTGCTCACGCACCCTGCAGAGGCTATGGATATCGATGATCTCCTGGAGAACAGCCATACATTTGATCATCCTATAGATTGGATGCCCGCACGCTTGTATCACGCGCTTAAGTTTCGGAACACTATACCGCCCGTTGATCTCGTCTACGGCCATGGCTTATACATTTTTCCCAACTTCATCCGTTGGCCATTAGCTCATTCACCGTCAGTTATAGTCGTTCATGACCTGAGCATGTTTGATATACCTGAGTACTCTTCGCCGAAAAACGTAGAGTTCATGACGCGCCACCTACCAAACTCCATCGCGAAAGCAGACCTCATTGTTGCCGTATCAAACAGTACCAAAGAAAGCTTGTGCAATCGGTTCAATGTTGATCCGAACAAAGTTGTTGTCGCCTACCTAGCCGCAGAACCGAACCATTATCGCCGCACTGACGAGGAGATAGCCACCGTTAAAGCCAAGTACGGTATTTTTGGTAAATATATGTTGTTCGTGAGCACGCTTGAGCCACGCAAAAATATTGAAGGCATTGTACGTGCTTACCGGGCACTGCCCAAGAAGTTGCGTGATGAATACAGTCTTGTACTTGCGGGTGGCTGGGGATGGCGAGACGAAGCTATCCGCGAAGCCATTCAAGAAGCACGTATGGCTGGCGATCGTGTGGTTTTAACCGGCTATATCGACACCGATGATAAACCAGCCCTATACAGTGGTGCGACCGCATTTATCTGGCCCAGCCACTACGAAGGCTTCGGGCTTCCTGTCGTTGAAGCTATGAGTTGCGGCACACCAGTACTTACGGCCAATAACTCGTCATTGCCCGAAGCGGGTGGCGATGCCGCCCTGTACGTGGACTCTACTAGCCATGAACAACTTGTCGAAGGTATGAAGCAACTTTTGACTGATGAGCATTTACGCAAACAGCTTATTGCCAAGGGTTATAAGCAGGCCGGAAAGTTCAGCTGGGATACATGTGCGCAAACCGTTCTTGTGGGCATTCATAAGCATAAACTTATATAGATAGGAGGCGATAGTGAAGCTTTCTATAAGCTCTTTATTCTCGCGTTTACCTGTTATGCGAAAATTGCTGTTGGGCAACAATCATCTCTTTGCCCATAAGCACAATCTTGATCAGTTCTACATTGATTTTGAGGAGAGATTTCGTGGATCCGAGAATGAGATCAAAGACCGGTTACGAGTATATCTCCCCTACCTCGGAGAGAGTCCAGTACTTGACTTAGGCAGTGGCAGAGGCGAGTTACTCCAGCTCGTGCAAGAAGCCGGCATTACGGGCAGAGGCGTTGACCTTAATAAGCATATGGTTGAAAGAGCCAAGGGAAAGGGTCTCGACGTCGTACAAGCCGATATTATGGAGTTCGTCGCCAAGCAGCCCGCCGATAGCTTTGCGACTGTTACAGCCATCCACGTAGTTGAGCATGTACCTTTCGAGGACCTATTCGCCCTAAGCCGTGAATGTTACCGTATCCTCAAGCCTGGCGGTTATCTCATATTTGAAACACCCAATCCAGAGAACCTTATTGTGGGCGCTCATGACTTCTATCAAGACCCTTCACATCTCCATCCGCTACCGCCATCGCTCACGGAGTTTTTACTGCAGCACCATGGTTTCAGAAAGACAATAATCCAACGATTCCGCCCAATGAGAAAAGAATTACAGAGCAAAGATCAACTACTCACAGATACAGCGCAGCATCTATTCGGTCCAGCAGATTACGCTATTATTGCCCAAAAGTAACTTATTTTTCTACGTGCACTTTTACTGGTGGTGTTATTGTGTAGGCGGTGCGTTCGCTTTTATGAACGCGAAGCGTGGTGGCTTCAGCCCACCAGTCACCCACTGTTATGCCATCTTCATGCTCAATTGTCGCATCAACATAATGTTTTCCATCAGCCAAAATATTTGGCACGGTCCAGACGACGGTTCGCGTATCGCCCTTCTTGAGGCTGCCTAACTTCATCTTTTTTATACGCGTGTTAGTACCGAACAGTTGGTGGTCAGCCGCATCTTTAATTAAGAAGCCAGCTACCGGATTGTCTATGCCTTTGTTTGCCGTAAAAGTAACTGCAATTGAGAGCTCTTTGTCATCTTCGGTCAAAACTGTTTTTGATGGTTGTACAGATTGTATAGTAATACTCTTATCGCCCCAGCGTTTTTGATCCTTGCTAACTTCAACTTCTTCGTTATCTTCGCTATCCTCTGCTTGGAAAATTCGCGTGTATTGTTCAGCGATATCTTCGGCGCTGCCTTCAGCCAAGAACTTACTACGGTCAACGAGAATTGCCCTATCACAATATTCTCGCACCGCGCCCATGTCGTGCGTCACAAATACAACCGTCTTCTTCATCTTCTTGAGTGTTTTAAAATACTCAAAACACTTACGCTGGAAATCAGCATCGCCCACGGCCAGCACCTCGTCAATAAGCAGGATGTCTGCTTGAGCACGGATAGCCAACGAGAAAGCCAAGCGCACCTGCATGCCTGATGAATAGTTCTTGAGTTTCTGGTCCATGAAGCGCTCGAGCTCTGCGAAATCGACAATATCGTCATACATTTCAGATACTTCTTTTTTAGAGAAGCCTAACAGCGCACCATTCAAGTAGACGTTTTCTCGGCCTGTTAGTTCCGGATTGAAGCCAACACCAAGCTCAATGAATGGAACAAGCTTACCGCGTACTGCAACGTTGCCTTCGGTCGGCTGATAGATGCCTGCGAGTATCTTAAGCAGCGTACTCTTACCACTTCCGTTACGACCAACAATGCCAAAGAATTCGCCTTCTTTTATTTCAAAACTGATGTTCTGAAGTGCTTTCTGTGTTTCGGTCGTTTTATTCTTCCGACGAAAAAGATTTACGAAAGCTTGTTTAACCGATTGAGTTCGCTCATGCGGCAAAAGGAAGTTTTTGCTAACATTATCGACTTTTATTGCTGGTGGATTCGTGGCTTTTTTCTGCATCTATACTTCTTCCGCAAACTTGGGCGACATTTTTTTAAATATAACTACTGCGGTAATGAGCGTAATGATAACGATAACAAATGGGATTATCTCTATATACCAGTGATTACTAAGCTTCGAGATAGTATCAGTCGCGGGAGTAATGGCATGGTAGCGGATGTCTTGGATAGCCTGTGCCATAGGGTTTAGTAGTAGCAATTTT
>JAQGGX010000022.1 GCA_028289075.1 Candidatus Saccharimonadota bacterium
TCCAATAGAGAGGAAGCCTAATGCGGAGAACTGTGTGACATAGCTATACGTCGTGGCATCCGCACTAAGCGCTTCAAGGATCGTCGCAACGGACCAAACAAGGATCGTCGTGTTAAATATAGAAAACCATAATGTAACGGAAGTGTTACTCCGACGTCTTTGTAGGAAATATATGAGTGTGATGCTGCTAATGACCGGAAAGAACCACAGTAGTGCGTAGGGAGACCATTTAAAGTGAAGCGAACTTACATGGCCTTCTGGCATAAGGGCTATGATTAATGTGCTTATAATACATAGCCCAGTTAAACGAATGATCCATGTCATTTGTTTCATAGTCCTTCATCCTTCTTTGCTTTCGTGTCCTTTTGCTCTAATTTTTGCTCTAATTCCTTTACCTGTTTCTTTAGCTCTATCATTTTGAGCTCACGATCAATTGTTAAATTATTCATTCGTTCAGCTTCGTCCACTTTTGAACGTAATTCTGCTGTCTGGGTGTCGACTTTTCCTTGCAATGTACCGTACACGTCCTCCAGCTCGGTGGCCATTTTATTAAAGCTGGAAGCAAGTATTCCAAGCTCATCATGTTTGTTGTATGCGACACGTTTGGAGAAGTTGCCTTTGGCGTATTGCTCTGCCGTTTCATTGATCTCGTTGATCGGCGAGATGAATATACGCCTGAAAATCACGATTACTGCGGCTGACGTTAGTATGGCAAATGAAGTCAAAAGTATGATAAGGTTTCTCGACACTTTATCGGCTGACGCGAACGCTATGTTAGTAGGCGTAGCAGTCACGAGGAGCCAGCCATTGCCAGCGTAATTCTGGAAACCATTTTCAGTAGCCTTGGCTACGAGAGTGCTGCTATTATCACTACCCGTTATCTTACCCGTGCGGAATTCTTTTTCTCCGAACAACGGATGATCCTTGTATGAATCTTTGAGGATTGATTTCGTAGTGCCCGTGTTGTCCCCGATGTTCATGCCGTCTTTATTTATCAGGTACGCACTGTAGCCCTGAATGTTCTTTAGGATGTCTAGGACGGCATACCATGCAATGTGCCCTTCCATATACCCAACGATCTTATGATCCGCTGATCGTATGGGAGTAATCAGTATCATGCCGTAGTGAGCTTCCTTTTGATCGCGAAGGTCAATAAGATCGGAATAGACAGTACTACCTTCTCCTGCACGTTTAAGCAGCGATTTGTATAGATCACTATCACGGTACCTAGTGCTCATAGCGTTGCTACCAAAGGTCGAAAGCTCAATACCGCCCTTGCTGTTCATGATTGCGAAATCATCCCATACTCCAGTAACTGTACGCATTTCTTCGAGCTGCCGTTCGACCGCGGTGACGTCTGCATCACGCTTTGCGGATGCAACATTTATAATTTGTTGTCTCGACGTTTGGCTGATGATGTCGAGCTGCCGTTCGTATAAAAAACGGTCAATTTTGTCTACTGTTTCTACTGCTAGATCGTACTGGTTCTGGCTGATTTGCTGCTCAAGAGATGATCGCACTGAACTGTATACGAGGTAAATGGTAGCCGGCATAGTTATCAAGAAGTACACGATAGTACCGATGGCAATGCGTTGGGCTAGTTTCATTTCTTTAGGTACTCCGTAGTATACGCCTGCCCGACGTCAAAGCCATTCGGCAGTTTGCCGGATGCTTTCGTTGCTTGATACGCACGATTCCAGGGAATGAAATCCATAGAACCAATCTGTTTGTTGGCGGTAGGACGAATGAGTGGTTCTGAGCTTTTCAGGATATGTGCCAGGTACTCTTCGTTTTTATAATCGTTGACCGCGTAGTTCATGGCGACTGTCACGGTTTCCTTCTGGTTGTTAAGAGCATAGTCCCAGCCTTTGAGCGATGCTTGGACGAATGCCTTTACCTGATCCTTGTGCTCATTTGCATATGTACTGCCTACTGCTAAGAGATCCCCGTAAATATCAAAGCCAAACTGCTCAGGAAGGAGCTGGGCGTATGGTACTCCGCTTTTCTCGAGCCAATAGGTGCCATCTATACGATACGTATCAACAATGTCTACTTTGCCGCTGGTAAGCTCGCTCACGATATCGAAGCTCACCGGCACGACCTTTGCATCACTTTCGGCAATGCCTGCATTCTTCAGCAATGTAGCGTATAACACTTTCGCTTCGCTGTTGTTTCCAGCGTTACCAAGCCGCTTACCTTTGAGGTCTGACGGAGTGGTGATGGCTTTATCTTTGAGTGAAATAAATGAATACGGAGAAGTCTGATATAAGGCCGCTACGGCAACTGTCTTTTTGTTCATTTCGTAGCTAGAAATAATCTCGAGTGGTGTCGTGATTGCATAATTACTCTTACCGTCCGCAAGCTCGTCGCTAATGTCCATGCCTTCGCTGAATTCTTTAAATTCAATATCCAAACCCGCATCGCGGTAGAATCCCTTTTCACGAGCCATATAGAAACCGGCAAATGATGTTTGGTGCAGCCAGTTGAGTTGCAAAGTTACCTTTTGAAGCGATTTATTCGTGGGGTTCGTTTGTGGTTTCACGAAGCGCCAGTAAAAGACTCCACCGATAAGGAACGCGATAAGGACGAGTACAATAACGAATTCTATGGCCCCGCTTTCGTTCTTTTTGATAGTAATTCCCCTCATTTTTTAGTCCACCGAGTCTTTCTAATTTTGTTTAGCGAATTTGATTTGCAATCCGACGCGCCATCCACAGTGCGGGCAACACCATGAGTAAAATCAGGAAGATAACGAGAATAAAGGTCAGTTGCACCGTCTGCGCTACGGTCGATAGTAGCGTAATGCGGGGTTGAGCAATCGATACCATGCCGATGACTGTGTTGTTTGCGTCCTTGAGGGGTAAGTACGCTACCAGATATGCACGATTCAGGATAAAGAGTGAACCTGTGTATGTTTGACCGCGTTCCAGGACTGTCTGGCGAACAGCTGAATTAGTTTCCTTGGCGCCGATCCAGCGTGATCGTCCATCTGGAGCGACCAGGGTGGTACTTGAGCGTACGTTATCTGCGTATACCGCACTCTCGAGACCCGTAGCTTGCTTGATTCCGTCTACAAAGCCGTTGTCGATGCGCCGCTCGGCTATGACGGTTCCTACGATATTGTTGCTCGCGTCACGCACTGGTGAGATTGCGCGCAGTACTACTATCGGGGCGATGACACCGCTCTTCGTAGCCGCGCTCGACGAGGATTCTCCCAGGAGTGCCCGCCGGACTAACGGATCATCAGAAATTGACTGTCCCCATGATTCGGTATCTTCACCACGGACGAGGATCTGTCCTTCGTTACTGGTGATTACGAGTGACGATAGTCCTTTGTCGACAAGTGAATTACCAAGCAATGAAATGATTTGCTTCCGGTCGGCCGCGCTCACGCTACTAGCGAGTGTGGAACTTTTGCTGAGTGACTCGGCATTGGCAAGTGTTTCAGCTCCCCTGCTTTGGATCGCATAGTTCAGAACCTGCCCAGCTGTGTTCATATTCGTAAATGCTTCACGCTCGACATTGCGCATAAGGAGCAATGTAAATGTACTGGTAGTAATTGCGAATATAGCCACGCTCATCGTCGTGAATACCATAAACAATTGGCTCTGGAATCGCTTAACGAGATATTGCCAGACCCAACGACCGAGACTTATGGTGCTAACGAGCAATACTACGTGTGCTGCCCACCACAAATACCCAAAAGGAACGAACCAGTTGTAGAAGTTGGGGTTAGCGGTGTTTTCACCAAGTTTTCCAAGAGCAAAGAGTTCAAAGAGTGTAAAGAGTGCAAATGAAATAGCAATGGGTTTGAGATGCCGCTCAAGTCCGGTGGTTGCTCTGCGCCAATATAGTACTGCTACACCAAAGGCAGCAAACGGAATCAGTATAGACGTGATGTTTCCAAAGAAGCCGATACCGGCTGCCTGTGCGGGTTTGGTGGCCGATACTGGTTCGTTTGGTTGAATGCCAGTTGTTTTCGGTCGTTCCATGAGAGGATCCATGAGCTGACCGGCAATTAGTAGACCGTAACCGATAAGACGCAGTATGCTGGACGTCGTGTGGAGTTCGTCCGCCCAGGCCGTGGTGCCGAAGCTTGCCTGCTCTATGACGGCTGCATATAGCAAAAATCCGATCGACAAAAAGAGGAAGCCAACCCATTTGACGAGTTCTTTCTTCTCCTTGCGTACAGTCCAAGCATCAAATACGAGCCAGAACACCGCGAACAGGATGAGTGAAGCGAACAGGCTGATTGTGAAATGAACATTCTGTGCAAGGAACTGTGATAGTAGCATTAGTGCCCCACCATTTCATCGGTTAATCGTTGTTTAGATAATACCCCAACTAACACCTTTTTAACATTACCTTTTTGGTCCACTATGTAATGAGTTGGTTGCACGGCGACCTTTAGCGGCACAATGAGCTTTCCTTCCGGGTCGGCTACGGAACTAATGTCAGTTCCGGCAATTGCAAGCATGGACTTTACTTTACTGAGTGATTCGTGGGTAAACACGGGCATAACGATCAATTCTTGGTTTGTCTGGAGCTCTTTTAATATCTGGAGCTGTTCGGTCGTGGTGGGAGACCAACTCTCCATGACCGTGACGACCCCGGGTCTCTTGCCTAGATTAAGTACGGTGGCTGACTGATCCTTTGTTGTCGGTAGGGTAAAGTTCGGGAATGGCTTACCTATGAGTTCGTGTTTAATGGCATGCTTAACGCTGGACTGGTTCAGTCGTGCATTTCGGACGCTGAAATCAAACAGGCTGATGTGCATAAATTTGAGATTTAATTCACGCTTTTGATCTAGCTTAAATATTGTTGTAACCGGGAGGACTTTGTCTACATGGACAATGTCGGTAACGATTGTCTTTTTGCGGGGAGCAGTAACTTTTGCATAATAGATCCCGCTTGGCAGCATGAGCGCTAGCTCACCCTTCTTATTCGTTGTTTGCGGGTTAATCTGACTATAGGCTGCGCCGTCCCAGACCACCCACTCGCGCGTGTCAGGGTCCTTGTAGTACACAGTAATCGTCGCATTAGTGATTTGCTCATTGGTGTTCGCAGACAAAACATGCGAGGCGAGTAGTACCTGTATCGTTTGGAGCGAACGGTTTGTTTCGTTGCCCGCACCGTCCTTAGATTCGGCAATAAGGTCGTAGATTCCTGGCTGATCAAATGTGACTATGCCTGACCACAAATCATTATCAGCCGTGTTCGACAGGAAAAAGCGTTTTTGTACCCTAGGGTCTTCCTTTTGCTTTGCAATGAGCGTAACGCTCGTAACACCACCAATCCCACTCATGCTGATCTTCTGATCGATACCTGTTAGTGTCTGCATACTGCCTTCTTCCTGGGGTTGCAGTATCTGTGCGCCACTTGCAGTAAACGTACTTCCTACTTGTGGCGGAAGTCTGTCTATGACGATTTCTACTACCGGAGTCAGAGTGGTATTAAGCGAGGTATCAAACACGCGAATAATGAGTTTGTAATTGCCATCTTCAGTAATAGCAGGTGTGAAGTTGAATGCTGCTTTTGCTGTGCCTAATCCGGTAACTTTGTCGACTGGCAACCAGTTTTTGCCGTCATCGGTCGAGTAGTCAACACGTGCAACAGCAACATTATCTCCTGCCGATCCAGTGATAGCCGGAGCTGTCACATAGACGCGCTTTAAGGCTGTTTGCAGTGTGATGGTTGGTGCGACTGATTCTTTGTTCTCGGCAATTGGTACGGTCGTAATCGGACCTGGTTTACTGCCCGTGCTTCCCCCGTTATTGCTACTTGAAGTTGATTGGAGGGTCAAAAATGTGTTGTCCGCTGAATGGACCGGGTCTCCGTTCTCGTCTACTCCCGCTACCTGAAAATGATAACCTGTGCTCGAACTGAGGCCACTCAGGGTAACGCTGTGTTCGCTAGTCGTATTGGTATCATGTGCCGTTGACTGTCCATATGACGATGAAGTGCCGTAATTGACGATAGTAGAACTCGGCAAAGCGGTATTCCAGGCTACAGTCGCACTGTTTGTCGTGATATTAGACACTACAACATCCATAACGCCATTGTCATACTCATTCGGTGGGTAGCCTGTAATAGAAGTTGATTTGGATCCGCCGCAACTGATACTGCCACTCCCTGACGAGTCTTCGGCGGCAGATACTGACCATGCTTCAGCCGACCGGGCAGTAATGGCAGTCATTGTACTGATTTGCAGGTCAAGCGTTTGGCCGCTCGAAAGCGTGCTGCCATTCAGCGTTGTCTCGGAGTTGCTTGTGGCGTCTAGCCAGGCAGCTTGCCCGGAAATACCGGTGATCTTATATGCATCTGAGGGACGAGCTATGTGAATCCATGTGATGTCCGACGAGGAGGTGTTAGATATGGATACCATAAAGTTTGTTTGATTGCCGGCTTGAGCACTACCAGGAGAAATATTGACGCTACACGAATCAACCGCGGCACGAGCCGGG
>JAQGGX010000005.1 GCA_028289075.1 Candidatus Saccharimonadota bacterium
GCTCCCATAGGTATGATATGTCTGCTAGAAACGCCCCAACAGCAGCTGGTGCAGTCGCTGCCTGAGCCCTTCCAAACACATGGTCCGGTTCATAACTAAGTTCTGTAAATTTTTGGGCGAAACCCGACGCAAGCGCTCGTCTAAAATCACGTTGTCTAAGCATTGTCATCTCACCGCTTCGATCTAACGCCTTACTAAAAGACAAGCTTGGCCGATCATTGTAATAGTATGGTGACTGCCTTTGGGACTTTAGCGTGATGCCACCTTCAGGGAAACCAAGCAATCCCCGGTCAAACATTCCGACTACAATTTTTTCTTCTAAATGTTCTGGCAATGCCATTACATCGCCTCCTTGATTTCTATAGCTTGCTGCCAATTAATCTTATCTAGCGCCGCTATAACTTGACCACTCGGCTCCTGTATTGCATCTCTGAAAACGTTTCCAGACATATTTCTCCATTCTCCCGACCCTTAATTTTTTGACTATACGCTCATTAAATAATACTTTAGGTCATAAACTGATAGTAATTCATCGGACTGCAAGGGCGGCTGTAATTTCACTCAAAATTGATTGTGCAGCGACGGCTCTTGTCACGCCCTCGGGTGGATGGGTTATAGGAGCGCCAATTTGCAAATAGTCCGCGCCCAAGAGAATCGCTTCGACTGGAGTCACCGTTCGTACTTGATCATCCGAGTGGCGCGGAGGAGCCCATCCTTCCCAAAGTTCACCTTGTGGTCGTACGCCTGCGACGACCTTTACTAACCTATCCAACTCAGTATATGCGCCAACACACTCAAGATCTCGGCCAGAACAAACAATGCCATCCATGCCACTTTTAAGGGCTACAAAGGCAAGGTCCAAAACAGCCTTTTCCGGTTCTTTGCCGTATATTTCCAGGCACTCCTCGCGACTCATAGTCGTCGGCACTGTAAGTGCCAGCAAGCCACCAAGACGATCATCTACGGGAGCACCAATACGCTTCTCGAGTATGGCAAGACCGTCATCCCGGCCACGCACTGCCGCTTCTAGCATTGCGCTGCCACCAGTTGCGTGAACTGTAATAAAACCTGCCCTAAGGGTCGTAAGGGTCCTTACCTCATCCCCAACGTCATTCGGCATTCCATGAAGTTGTGCATCAGCCATTGCTGGGACACTGCCTGCATCAGTAGCAACGGCAATCCGCATTTTCCATCCGTGCTCATAGTTTCTTGAGTCAATCGCAACTCTGCCAATATTCTGCTTTGTTTCTTTCATGGCATGGTGAGCTTCGAGCCACTCCATGCGGTGCACCGATAGAATGATCCTATCGGACGGTCTTCTAATCGCATTACGGTATCTATTTCTGGGCGCACTCTCAGACATACAAACCTCTCCCACCGCGTTAGTTCTGTTCCAGTATACACCCGGAAGTCAAGAGATTGTGAGCTAGTTCACATGTTTATGGAAGCGTTGTTTTGGGGCTTGTGATAAACGCATTAACGGTCGCGGTCGTTACGGGCTTGAAGACAGCAATGCTTTTGGCCTCAGTATAGGTGGCTTTATTGCCTTTAGTGAAGATAACCAGCACATAGGGGTTTTTGCCATTATCGATAATCGCGGCATCATGCGAGCGGTCATCGAGCCAGCCTGCTTTGTGGTGGACCTTTACTCCCGTAGGTACTGATGCAGCGATAAAATCTTTTTTATTAGCACGTTCCATGTAGGACAGTAGCAGTGCAGTATGCTCTTCGTTTAGGAGCTCTCTTTTGTATAACTTCTTCAGCAGCAGCGCCACGTCGGCAGTCAGAATCGTATTGGTGTTTGCGTCATATTTCTGTAGTCCAATACTTGCACCATATGCAGTAATTTTTGGGCGTCCTGCATAATCGTTGAGATTCCACCAGGACTGGTTGTCACTCTCGGTAATCATCTTTTCGATTTGCGGTCCTGCTGGACTACCGCCAATCTTCGTATCAAGCGTGTGTTTGCCCTTCTCCACGCCCTGCAAGTAATAAATAGCTGATATTACCTTGCTTACGCTCGCGGCAATGTACGGCGCATCAACACCCTGAAATGTTTGTTTGTCTGCATTAATATCAACCGTAGCAACGCTAATTTGCAGCTTTGGATTAGCGGCAATAATCTTATCAATTTCCGCTTGCATAGCAGTCGTATCCACAGGTGGTGGTATGACCTTTTCGGGCTGCTTTTGCTTCGATTCTGTAACGGAATTCAGTACTGCAGCAGATTCCTTGGCGCCACCTCCAAACAGAAACACAAACCCGCATACAGCAACTGCTACGATTGTAATAATCGTAGCGAGCTTGCGCTGCGGTACGACAGCAACGGCAGGCTGATGCATGGGCCCAACGTGTGTTGCACTATAAGCCCTCGCGCCCAGGCGTGGGGAGTATGCATAGTACTGATTTAGCGGTTCTGTTTTATGTCTCATAAGGCGTTAGCGCGGATTTGGAGAGACGAATAGACAGCAGAGAAATCTCTTATCATAACCATTATATAAGACATTCGTGTGAACTTCACGTTTGTTGTAAAGGCTACAAGGGTATTTTACAACTTGTGGTTAGTACTGGGAACGAGAGCGAATGGTGGCAATTTTGGCAATCAGCGTAGCTAATAATGCATATACGAGAATTGCTACCAGGGTTTCAAACTCAAAACGTGCGGCACCGTATTGGACGTTGTACCCGAACAATCCGAAGAATGGAGCGGCAAACGGATAACTCAAGCTATATACGAGATCAGCAAACGCGTTGCCTCGGTTGGCGCCCAATAGTGACAGCACAAAGCGGACAGCGAGCAGCCCCATGATAATGCCGGCGATAAGCCAAATTACGCGGGCTACGACCGTCTGAGCT
The DNA here is from genome assembly GCA_028289075.1 of Candidatus Saccharimonadota bacterium. Classification (GTDB taxonomy): domain Bacteria; phylum Patescibacteriota; class Saccharimonadia; order Saccharimonadales; family JAQGGX01; genus JAQGGX01. Next base: position 2,857 of record JAQGGX010000005.1, read on the forward strand.
GGTACACGATCAGTGACAGGTTCAGTTACTACAGGTTCAGCTGGCGCCACTGAATCATCTCGAACTACAGTTTCGGTTACTTTTTCTACTCGTTCTGCCATTGTATAGCTCCTTTTTAATAATTGCTGTTACCAATAGTAGCGCGAAGTAAAGAATTATGATGTAAGAATTTTCACTAACTCTTCAGCCGATGAAGCACCCATGAGGCGCTCACGAAGTTCTTTTGCCCCGTCAAAGCCCTGAATGTAGACTTTACAGAACTTGTTGAGCGTGTGAATTTTGCGCTCATCGTGTTGCCAGGTTTCGGCAAAGAGTTCGACATGCTTGCGATATAGGGCCAGCCGGTCTTCTTTTGAGATGGTTGGCCATGGACTGGTTTCT
>JAQGGX010000051.1 GCA_028289075.1 Candidatus Saccharimonadota bacterium
AGAACCTGATCATACAACGAGAACTGTGGAGAGATGGTGAGCAAGTAGAATCAATTCAACCGCCCGGCGAGCGAAGCTGGGCTATTGGCAAATACATAATCAACTAGTAATTTGGTTCTAAGTGCAAGATGCTGCACCAGTTATTGATACAATGTCAGTTCAGTAGTATTTTCTCTTCTCTGTCATTAACGACATAAGAGACGCTTCGTAACACTACCATTGAAGTCGTTATTGATTAACTTCTGTATGTCAGCCAAGAAATCCCCTCTCTTATCCTCAGGCAGAGCAAGTGTGGATGAGTAGGTCGTAGGTTCGATAACGAGGAATGCGCACAGGAATGTATTCCGATGTATAGCCCATATTAAAAGCCGGTCAGATGGACCGGCTTTTGTTTAGTGTGGCACTACATACTCAATTGGGGGTACGCCTGCCCTCTCCAGGGCCATGAGACCAAAGCGCCGAGTTTTTAATTCGTTCTCTGCTCTATGAATGACACCGATTTCAATCACGCCATCAGGTCGTCTCTCAGGAAATTCGGCGTCATGCTTCATCGTTCCTAGCATATATCTACCACCCTCCTTTTTTTATTGCAGAGATCAATTTTAGTTGAACCTTTGAAGAAATTCAGTGAGGAATATTACAAACTACCAAAAGTATCGGTATAAAAAACTACTCAGGAGTGCTTGCTGCTGCACTGTTTGTTTGTCCAAAGCAGTATCCCCTGCCCCGGAACGTAAGGATCATTGGATCGCCGGATAAATACGTGAGCTTCTGACGAATACGTTTAATGTATGCATCCAAGCGGTTGCTGGTGTGACTATGGTCGATTCCCCAAACGTCTTCCAGAAGTATATGCCGCTCAACGGGTTGCGGGGCATCGTACATAAGCCGTCTAAGGAGTTTTGCTTCCTTAGGCGTCAACTGGGTCGTTTTCTTGTTGCAAACGGCTATACCATGCTGCAGATCTACTTTTATGCCGTATTTTTCAATAGTATCGGGGATGAAGCTTCTTCGATTGCGCCGTATCTGCGCACTCACACGGGCGTGAAGCTCAGCGTAGGTAAACGGCTTGGTAAGGTAATCGTCTGCTCCATATTCTAAACCTCTCACAATAGAATCTTTGTCCGTAATACCGGATAGCAACAAAATAGGCGTGAGTACACCGCGAGCGCGTAACTCCTTACAGATGTCCAGGCCACTCACACGAGGCATTGTAATGTCGAGAATGATTAGATCATATGGTCGTGAGGCTGCCATTTCGTATCCAGTAGCCCCGTCACTAATAATCTCGACGTAAAAGCCTGAGGCTCGTAGCTGCATTGCTAGTATCTGGGATAACTCAACGTCATCGTCGATCAGTAGAATCTTATAATTTAGGTCTACTCGCATATCTGTCAACAGTATAGCAGAGGTGAATAGTTAGTCGTTAACGGACAATGGCAGCCAGAATCCGAATAAACTCCCCTGTTTCAGTGGCTTGTAATAGGTATCTCCCTCGTGACCTTGGGCGATACTGCGAACAACGAACAGGCCAATACCGTTCCCATCCGGTTGTTCATGGCGGGCGTTCTGAGCGCGGTAAAACTTACCAAAAAGCTTGCTCTGCTCATTTTCAGGTACGCCCATGCCGTTATCCAGTACTTCAAAAGCAACTTGATTGTCTTTGAGGTCCAGGCGAACAGTAACAGTAGTCCCCTTGCCGCTGTATTTAATGGCATTTTCAATGTAGTTAGACATTGCTTCATTGAGCTTAGCAACATCGACTGCAAGGTTAATAGGAGCGTTAGGCAATTTCACTTTTAGTACGATATCCTTTTGGTCGGCCAGTACCTTTGTCTGCATGACTACCTTTTTCACCAGTTCCTGTAAAACTGATGGTGATCGGTCGATAGTAAAGTGGCCAGCCTGCAAGCGTGCAACACTGAGCATATTGGCAACGACCGTAACGAGTCGTTCGCTACTTGCTTCAGCCATTTCAATCAACTCATCACGGTCCTTGGTCGTTGTGGACGGGTGATTCAGCATTTGAAGAGCTTGGTGCACTGATGTTGCTGGAGTTCTGAGCTGATGGGACGCCATAGAAATAAAATCATCCTTAAGGGCGTCAAGACTTTTGAGCTCTTCATTGGCCTCGCGTAAATTAGTTGTCGCTTTGGTGACTTCGTGATGAAGCGTATTGGCAAAATCAGAAATCTGTTCGTATTTTCTTGCGTTATCGAGTGCGATACCGAGGTTTTTGGCGCTAATTTGTAATAGGTCAACGTCTTGCTTAGTGTAGACGCTTCCGTTTTGTTTGGGACCGAACATCAAGAACCCAATCAGATTAGACTGTGTCCCGAGGCGTAATACCAGCGATACGCCCTCACGGCTTAAGTGGTTGAACCATGCTCCTGTCTCTAGTTCGTCTTTCATGACAATTGCCGTCTTGTGCAGAGGGATATGTTCAATAAACCACTCAACTTGCGGCGGAGCATTCCTGCCGACCATGATCTCGCGATATACGTTGCTGGAATCGTGCAGAACCATAAAGTAGGCATTCGCAGGCTTGATGGCTTGGCTGATAATATGAAGACTTTGTGACATTAAAGGCCCAATCGCATTCTCGGTAACGAGAGCATCGGATAGTTTATCGAGTGTTTCCTTTAGATCGTATGCATCACGATAAAAAATACGTCGTGTCAGTGACGCAATCACTTGCTCAATACGATGAAATGTCAGTCCAATAAATATTGCAGGCAGCACGAGTAGTAAAAATTCTGAACCAGTAGGATGAGAAAAAGCGCCGAATTGTGCACTGAAGAATATTATGGCAGCTGCGTAGAGAACCGCCACGAAGCTGATCGTCAGGACATATCCAACTGTTCGGGCGACTGCACTCTTAATGTCAAATAGGCCATGTTTCATAATCGCGTAGGCGGTAATACCTACAAATGGCACGGTAAAGATGGGGCCAAGCCGACTCGTTGACCAGTCGTCAACGAGTACTGGCAATACGACATTAGAAATCATAGCGAATCCTATATAGACCACCACACCGAGACTGAACAGCTTGATGTGGTTTTTCTCGATTACTCTTCCCCTTTTGTGTTGCCACCAAAAGTTAAAGAGTGCCCAAGCAATAACGAGGAGCATATACAGGGTGTAAAGCGTATAGAGCGAGCCCACGGTCAGGTTAACTCCAATTGGTGTCTTTGTGACCGAGGCGACAAAGAAATCAGTCATGCAGAGCAGGATGGTAAACACGAAGAAGCCGTAGATGAATAATTTTGTTTTCAAAGACACCGAAAGAGGCTTTGGGAAGTACAAAGAAAGTAAAAATATCATAAAGATTACACATGCACCGAAAAGCAGCGTTAAACGAGTAAATAAAAGGTTATTGCTGCTCACATTATCGGCGAGGAAATTGCAGGTAGTCCAGAGAATAATACTTGCCCCGAATAGTCCGAAAGCTTTGTTTGCTTTGCTGTGCGGGTTGCGCAGGAACACAAAGCTACTGAGAATAAGATTCAGTATTGTTGAAATAGTTAGTACGTAAAAATCGATTTTCATGCAATGGCTACCCTTCCAAGTCGCTGTTTTGCAGCTTCTGCTCTTACTGTATCTGCTTTTAACATACTAATGCAATCGACAAGTACTGGCGTAGTGGGAGAATTCATGTATTCAACGGCTGGTCCGAGTTCGTTCGTGGCACCTGGGTAGCGACGTTTAAAGAGCCTTCTGAACCGTTCATCAAGTATTGCGAGAATAAAACACTTCTCAGGCTCAGAATTACCGGTTTGCTCTGCTGCATAATCTTTTATATAGGCAGCAACGGCACCGTACAGGCTGGATGCGGTAGTTTGCAAGTCGTTTTGGTCTATACTGCGATATTTTTTATGCACACTAATGCTGCCAACTTCTATTACTTCACGGTCAAGGTCGATGGCGGCCAATGCTTGCCGACCTTCAGGGGCGATTTCTAGCTTTTCACCTTTTTCGTTCGGCTGTAAGGCGGCCTGAATTGACATAAACCCATTGCCTTCTTGGTTCTTGTCGGGGTGGATCAACCGCAGACAGCCTGCGAGTTCGCCGTTGCGAACGGTTATGATAAATTTTGATCGGTCATCGTAGGGGCCATAATCGGCCATATATTCATCGTAATTCTCAACGTAGCCTGTATCAGCGTCGTTAAAAACCGTGAACTCCAGGTTGTGGGCTACTTCCCATTCTCTTGTATTCGAGGCATCAATTATCCATGTGCCATCGGCGTATGGCACGAGTGCTTCTATGGAGTATTCCTTCTCTGGTGAGTGACTCATATTCGGGTAAGCCTTTCTATGTACTTAGGTAATATGTTTTTGGCGGTTCAAAACCGTTGAAGTTACTTTTATATACGGTGGTGTATGCCCCCGTAGACCCGATGCACAGCTGATCGTCCACGTCGACTGTCCTCGGGAGTGAATAATTTGATCCAATAGTGTCATAGGCATCGCAGCTTGGCCCCGTGAGGACAAAAGGTATATGACGACCGGTACGCTTCCTATTTCTCATAAATATTCGGTAACGCCACGACGGCATCTCAAGCGGCTCTATCAAACCCTGGAAGACACCCATGTCCAAAAACAGCCATTCTTCCCCGCCCTCTCTTGTCTCTCGTCCAATAATGCTGGTGACAATAACACTGCTAGACGCTGATATCGACCTACCTGGTTCGGCAATGATCCGGATATCACTCGGGATATACTGATCAACTGAGGCATTAATAGCATCAGCTATTTCTTCCAGGTGGATATCGGTGTGCGTGTACGGTGCTGGGATACCCCCTCCGATGTTGACGATAGTTGTCTCGATGCCTTTTTTACGAAGCTCACGTATGATATGCCCGCACAGCTTTATAGCAATTTCCCAAGAATGAGATTCCTCAGATTGCGAGCCTACATGGAAGGCTATGCCGACGGGCTTAAGGCCGGTATCACGTGCAAGCATTGCGTATTCAATTGCTTGTTCGGGGCTTAAACCAAATTTGCGGGAAAGTGGAAACTGGCTGCTCTTATCCGGTACTTTGAGCCTTGTGTACACCTGAGCACCTGGTGCCAACTGGGCAAGCTTCTTGATTTCCGCAATGCTATCGTAGGCAAAGTGTGTGACGTTCTCCTGGTAAGCCTGCTCGATATGACCAGGAATCTTAACGGGATTGCTGAAGATGATCCGATCACTGCGAACACCGAGGGCCTTCAACTGATTGAATTCGCCTATAGATGCAATCTCATAACCGTCTATAAGATCATCAATCGAGTAGACGATTTGAGGGTCATTATTGCTCTTAATCGCATAAAAAAGCTCAACTCGTGGCATCAGACGCTTGAGAGCCTCCACATTTTTGCGAGCAATGCCGAGATCAGTCACCATAAACGGTGTCTGATAGTTCATATGTCGCAATTTGTGGAGCCATTGTAGCTGCTCTTCTTCGGCCATCACTCCCTCGCTAACGGTAGATGCTTAGATAATTCTTTTAATTTTGCGCCCGGAAAAGCGCCAGTTTCACACCTTATTACCCTCCGGTTGTGCTGGTATAGTAGTTTATTCTGCTTATGTTTAGCCATACGGCGGAGCAAAAATTCATGTAATTTTCATGTAAACATAAGAATTATTTAGCAGCGCCTTTCTATTTTTTGTAGTTGAACGTTCGGGCTATATCCGAAATAATAGCTCGGTACGAGGAGAGGTGTCCGAGTGGTTGAAGGTGCCGCTCTCGAAAAGCGGTGTACCGGTCAAACGGTACCGAGGGTTCGAATCCCTCCCTCTCCGCCAAATCAAGAGCCCACCCGCAAGGGTGGGTTTTTGATTTGGTGTGAAGGCGATTTGAACCCGACAGAACGAACGAAGTGAGTGGAAGGGTTCGTAAGGAGTGAAGCTCGCAGGAGCTTGCTCCGAGAACTGGAATGACGGAATAGCGTAGCGTCATCCCTCTCGGTAGAGAGCTGATCCTGTAGGAATTAT
>JAQGGX010000059.1 GCA_028289075.1 Candidatus Saccharimonadota bacterium
GGGATGCCATCTGTGCTTAGGGGGCCGTCCCAAGCACCAAGTATCTCATCGTATTCAGCTCGTCTTTCGCTGTCTAATAAAATATGCCGAGCCTTATTAAGCAAGATCGCCATTCGTTCACCCTTGCTACGAAATTCCGGTGCGACGCCTTGCAAACGGTCTGGGTGGTATTCCCGTGTACGCTCATTAAGCGATCGCTTTAATTCTTCGGGTGTAGCTTCTTGTGCCACACCTGCAATGGCATACATATCAACAATGTAGTCAACGCCTTCTTTCGGCTCGTAGCTCATACTCAGCTCCTATATTGATAATCTCAGCATATATTATGCAATAAACGGTTTCAATTCCAGTTTGCCCATACAAGAAGTCAGAACTGAATCAACAGTTCTAACTTCATCTAATACGGCTTGGCTCCGGGGAAAGGATTACTAAGTATATCCGCTATGGTGCTCGGAATAAACTCCTGCGCGCCACAGCCTGTTATCTGAACCTTCGACTATTGTCTTGCTAAAGCAATCCAAGTCGTAGAACCAGAACCTTTCCAGGAAAGAGAAATTAAAAAGACCAGACTAAAGCCTGATCTTTTTAATTTGGCTCCGGGGAAAGGATTCGAACCTTCGACCTAGTGGTTAACAGCCACCCGCTCTACCGCTGAGCTACCCCGGAATACTGCTATGCATAGCTATAACGAAGGGTATTCTAACTGTTTAATCTCGATCTGTAAACAGATGAGCTGAAGTTATTGTTATTATTTTTGGAAGGAGTTGCATTGTACCAAAAAACCAGTGTTTTGGCAATCAGATAACTGCCTGCATTCGCGTTTCCACAAGTCTATGCTATATGGCAGTGCAAAAAAATGGCACAGGAAGAGTTAAGGAGTTTTACATGAGAATCGCTGTGGTTGCTGACCCGTTCGTATCTATACCACCCAAAAAATATGGTGGCATAGAACAAGTTATTTATAACTCGATTAAGGGACTACTGGAGCTAGGGCATGAGCCAATTCTACTCGCTGCCGGCGATTCTGATGTCCCTTGCGAGCTTATTCCGGTAACTCCGCAGGCAGTTTCTTTTGCATCATCAAGAGCCGACATGGCCGCTCATAACCGCAAAGTGATAAAGATCGCTAAAAACACGGAAGCGATATTACAAAAACTGATCAAGCACAAACGAATTGACCTTATTCATTCTCATGTTTCTGCAACGAATTCTCCGTTTGATATCAGGCGCTTCAAACATTTTCCTAATGTCACTACCTTGCACAATCCAATTAGATTCGATGAAATTGAATATTATAAGCGTCGTTATGACATTAACTACATTTCTATTTCAAAAAACCAACAGGAAGCTTTCCCGGAATTAAACTACGTTGGTGTGGTATATAACGGAGAGAACCCGGCTGAATTCCCGGTTATTGAGAAGCCTGATGACTATGTTTGCTTCCTGGGGCGATTTGATCGACAGAAGAACCCCCACTTGGCTATTATGTTAGCTATTAGTCTCGGTATTCCGATTAAAGTTGCCGGTAAAGTTGACCATGCAAGCGAAGGCTATTTTGTTGAAGAAGTTGAGCCGTACTTTTCCCATCCGCTGGTTGAATATCTCGGTGAACTTGATTTTGAAGAGAAAATAGACGTACTGAGTCGTGCCCGTGTGAATCTGCACCCTACCGGGTTTCGTGAGCCATTCGGCCTGACGGTGCTTGAAGCGGCTTATTGCGGCACGCCAACGCTGGCGATTGCCAAGGGTGCGTTGCCGGAACTGATCGAGGACGGACGCACGGGGTTGCTTACTGAAGACTTCATAGAGGGCTATACCAAGCTCAGAGAATGTTTAGAGATGGATCGTTCGTATATTGCTAAGCGTGCACGGGCACTGTTCAATTACAAAACTATGGCGGAACAATATGTAAAAGCATACGAGGTAGCCCTGGAACGGTACGCAATCAGCCGGGAGCGCGAAAAGATATTCCAGGGTCTCACGAAGCGAGCCAAGGAAGAGTTGGAAGAGATCTGGCAACGTCGTCCACAGCGGTTAACTGCCAATGATACCTCCGAGTCCGAACCTATATTCGGTAGCTAAGATAACAGGCGCTGTACGTCGCGCTCTTGATCACGCTTCTTTAGTACTTCGCGCTTGTCGTATTTCTTCATGCCACGCCCGGCTGAAATGCGAAGTTTGATGTAGCGTCCACCGGTTAAGAGATCGAGCGGAACAATAGTCTTTCCTTGTTGGCGGGCTTGCTCCAGGGCTTCTATCTCACGACGTTTAGCAAGGATTTTACGGGCTCTGGTCTGCTCCTCTTCGGCAATTTGGATTGAATTGTCACCGGTAATTGTCGCATTAATGAGCCATAGCTCATTTCCCTTCAGAGTGACATAGGCACCTCTCAGATGGCCGTGACCACGTCTGAGCGACTTAGTTTCCGCCCCTGTTAAAGCTATTCCAACCACCAGAGAATCCCCCAAGGCATAGTCATGACGTGCCCGGCGGTTGCTAATAGTCTTTGGTTGGTTTGGTTTCTTCTTTGCCATATCTATTAATACTATTATGCCGTATTGGTCAGGCAAAGCATAGAGGTGGCACCTCATATCGATTCTGATGATTGAACAGCGACATCATACGTGCCCGCAAGCGGCTGCTTAGTTTGTTAGCTTGCGGTTGTCTTCTGCAGTTTGCTTGAATTCTTGTCGGGCAACGTCCCATAGTGATGGGTCGTTGGCTTTGACTTTGCGCCAGTACCACCACTCAGCGCCCCATAGGTAAATCTCTTTCATACCAGTGCCACGGCCATATTCTATGCGATCACGAAGCCGGTCTGCATTCATGGACTTGTTCTGCTCTTCGATGGTAGCCAGATCGTTGATTTCGTATTTTCCATTAGGACCGGGTTCTGGTAGCCATGGCTCAGCCTGAAGCTCATGCAGGATCATGTCACGTCCGGTGACGATCTTGCCTGCACCGGCCAGGTTGGCATAGAACCAGGCGGGTAATGGGTATTCAAAGTAACGTTTGGTGATGTTCTTGTCCCAGACACGCTTATAGACTGAAACGGCAAACGTGTCGGCGCGTGGCGCGTACAGTGGCAATCCAATCCAGTTGTTGCTGCGGCTGACAATGACGGGATGCTCAGTGTCGAGACTCTTCACAAAATTATATTCATCAACGAGCCGCTCGCGGGTATGGTCCGGACAGATACCAAAAACCTTCATAAAGAATTCATTCTCTAACTGATAACTTTCAAGTGCCGGGCTGTCTTTGTAGCGTTCAATAGTTTTTTGCATGTACTTTTTGAGCTCAACAGACCATACACTCATTGGTTGTTGCTCTGCCCAGGCAGGCATGTGACACTCTGGCCATCGTGGCTGACGGAGCCCAATTGCAAGACTTATTTTGGAGCCGGATTCTTCAGCGAGTTTAAACTGCCAGTCGAGTTCTTCGAAGTTATAATTGCCGGGAGTCGGCTCGCCTTCACGCCAGTAGCTTACAAGTCGGAACTGGCGCACGCCGAGATCGTTAACCATAGCGGACATGGTCTCTTTTGGATCGAGGCCAAAGTGCCGGGCGTAGTTCGGGATAAATGTGACGCCGTAACGGAGCGGCTTATCAGCCTGCCCATGAATGTACCACTGAGCAAGACTGTATGACATCGATGTCCAGAATACCGCGATCGCGCACAAAATGATGACGGCGCGCCTTAGAATCCCGCCGTGTTTCCAGTATGAAGCACACAGGGATTTTACTTTGTTTATAAAAGATACGGACCTGCCCTGAACAGGCTTTTGTTTGAGATTGGTGGTGTGTTTCTGGGGCATTTTATGAGTGTGTTATGCTTTATTACGAATATGAAACGCGAAGCATTAACGTTATCAATAGTTATACCAGTTTATAACGAAGAGAGCTACCTCAAAAATTGTCTTGATTCTATTGCTGCTCAGGAAATAATGCCGCGTGAAGTGATTGTTGTTGATAACAATTCCAGAGATGATTCAGTCAAAATCGCCAAAAGTTATCCATTTGTTACGGTTATCCACGAAAAGAAACAAGGTATTGGACATGCGCGGAATGCCGGTTTTGACGTGGTGACCAGTGACATTATCGGTCGTATTGATGCCGATACCGTGCTCCCTGCTGATTGGGTAAAATCAATGCTTGAAGAATACGAAAAAAACCCTGAACGGGCCATTACCGGGTCAGGTTATTTTTATGACGTGCCATTTAAGAAAGTTGCTCGTCTGACGCATATATTCTGGTGGAATTATGTAAATAGGCTGATCACTGGTCAGTACATGTTGTGGGGTTCGAACATGGCCTTCCCTACTAAGTACTGGAGCATTGTCAAAGACCAGACCTCTGTAGACAATGCTGTTGCTGAGGATATGGATTTATCGTTCCTGCTACACAAGCACTGTCCCGTAGTGTTTATTCCGCGTATTACGACATCTAACTCGTTACGAAGCACCGCCTCCGGCGTGAAATCAGGTTGGAACTACCTTAGACGCTGGCCCGAGTCCATGAAAGGTCATAGCACTATGGCTGTGGGCTACGCCTGGATCGTGGTTGTTATCGTCAGCGTTCTGTACACGCCATTTGTGCTCGCCATGAGCGCTGCTACTAGACTGAGGCAAAGTCCTCTAGTTCGGTCGTTCTCCGATAAGCAGGTCTAAGACCTTATTGCGTACGAGAGATACGGCTGTATGGCGTTGCGCCCTTCGTTTGAAGCGTTTCAAGGCTTGGTCCGGACGGTAGTGGATGCAGCTGTAAATAATAAGAAACGTATTGATAAGTATTGCCCAGAAAATAAAAGTACTGCCGGGTATAGTTTCGAGATGAGGCCACATGACAGATAATCCCAGGAACTCTACAGGATTGAGAAAGTGCAGATTACCGCTTGTGGCTGCCGCAATGAAAATAAGCGCAAGGTGAAACATGGCAAATGCGGCGCAGGTAACAACAAATGCCCACAAGCTAATGATAAGTTTATGTCTCATAATTTGGCTTAATTATAACAGAAATGGTTTAGGGTCTGGCATCCTGGGTTTGTTTTTGGCCGGTTGATTTTGTCTCTACCTGGCAGCCACCCCAGAGGCCAAGATTGCTCGATTTGGCAGCTTGTTCGTATGATTTGAATTCGTCGGACTTGGTAAATGGAAAGCTGGTATAGGCAAAGCCGTAACCTTGTTTAATGATTTCGGCCTGAACCAATCTACCGTCTGGTAAGTAGACGTATCTGAGTAAGCGGTCATAACGGTCGCGGTTGCTGCTTAAGTCATCGGCTTCCAGGCGAACAGTGTTACTGCCAATCAGCTGCTTGGTAAAGTCACTCGCGGCTTGGCCAAAACACTGGACGGCTTTCCGCGGATCGTGTGTTTCTGGCGTATCGACACCAATCATGCGGATTTTTTCTTCTTTGCCGTTCATGTCGACGGTAATAGTATCGCCATCAGCGAACTGGGTGACCCTGTATGTGCCGTTCGTAGACGTGCCAAGTAGTTGGGCGGTCTGTTCAGGCTTTGACAGTGCTGCAAAGTAACCGGCCGCAGCTACGATAAGTGCAATGAAGACACTGATCAGTTTCTTTTTCTGACGCTTGGTCATATCTATACACCTACTTGTTTTAGATGGTCGGCAACGTATTCTTTAGAAATCTTTGTACCATCGAGCTCTATGACATATTCGCCTTTTCTAGGTTCTTGTAGGTTGTGGCTAATGCGCTCGAATTGCTTGAGCGGCATGTCTCCTAGAATTCTTGTTTGTTGTGCGTGCGCATTGGCTGTTGCACGTTTGCGAGCGGTTTCTTTGGGGGTTCTTACCCAGATAACAACAGGCTTTGCACCATGGTCTTCGGCAATTGCCCGTAAATGCTCGCGGTCTTTGTAGAAATTGAAGTTGGTATCAAATATGACGCTTTGACCGGCTGCAAGTAGTTCGCTAGTTACCTGGTTGAGGTGGCTGTACAATTTTAGATTTTCTTCGTGGCTGTGGGTTGGTTCGCCGAAACGGTCTTTGCGGATCTGATCTGCCCATAAATGAGTCGCGCCAGTTAATTCATGGATGGCCTTAGAAGTTGTGGTCTTGCCGGAGCCGGGATAACCAACGAGAAGATACAGCACGGGCTGAGAATTGTTCATGCTAATAGTCTATGCCTTTATTCGCTAAGTACTTATCGTCAAAATGGTGTTTAACTTTGGTCATATTGGTCGCGATATCGACTTGATCCAAGAGGCTTTCCGGGAAGTCGCGGCCAGTGAGGCAAAGACTAGTCCCAGGGCTGCGGCCAGTGATGAGTTCCTTAAGCTGATCTTCGGTGAGCAAGCCGTCATGAGCGGCGTTATTGATCTCGTCACAAATGACAAGGTCATACTCACCGCTGCGTGTACACTCCAGGGCTATTTCGTACGTTTCGAGTGCTGCTTGTTTGTGTTGTGCTTCGGATACGTGCTGTTCACTCAGGTCTCCTGCTTTGTAGAAGCCCTTTCCGCCCTTGTAGAAGAACAGTTGGTCCTCGAACAGCGGCATGATGTCACGTAAAAAGACGTGTTCACTGACACCCCAATATTTGATGAACTGAATAAAAGCAACGGTGGAGCGATTGCCGAGTCCCCGGACGAGTAGCCCGAGTCCCGCACTGGTTTTACCCTTACTCTCCCCCGTGTAGACAATAACGACAGATTCTTTGGTCTTGTAATCGTCAAATGACATGACTATTAGTATACCCAAAAGTCACCGAAAGTAGCCCTACTCTTCTGTTTGGGCGGGTTTGTCGGTTTTCGGCTTTGCTGCCTTGCGGCTTAAGAACACTATGACTACAAGGCCAATAGTAAGTGCAACGAGCGTTACGCCAAGCACTACCATGAAAGTATTACTATCGCCTGTTGCAGCGTGATCTTCGCCAGCATGAGCCAAATATAAATGCATATTGATATTGTATACTACTAATGAATGAAAATGATTAATCGATCTATTGCTATTGCCCTTGCTGCGGGTTTTTTGCTCGGTGCTATTTGGCTCGTGGCACTTCGCTACGTGACCTACAAGAATGACGCGGTACACTACCACGCTAACTTTGCACTTTATATAAATGGCCAGCGTGAAGAGTTCAAAAGCTTTACCTACTACGAAGAAGTCGCAGCATGTACCAGCGATGCTGTCGACAACCCGAAAGTGCGGGTTCACATGCACGATCAGAACAATCACCTGATACATGTTCACGCAAGCGGCGTCACCTGGGGGCATTTCTTCGCAAACCTTGGTTTCACGCTTGGCGATACAGTACTGAAGACCGATAACGGTATCTTTGCAGATGGCACTGATGGCAACAAACTTGAATTCTTATTAAACGGGCAGAAAGTTAATGGCATCGCCAACAAGATCATTACCAGTGAAGACACACTGCTTATTAATTACGGAAAAGATTCCGAAGACACATTGAAGCAACGCTACGATGGTATTCCACATGACGCCGGTGTTGCCAATACCAAGCAAGATCCGAGCACGTGCTCTGGCAGCGAAGACCCCACATCTCTTGAGCGACTCAAAAAGTCAATTGGTTTAGGTCATTAAACTTAAAAGAGTTGTAACACCTTTCCCGAGTCGCTATACTAGATCCAAGTAATGGACAAACAAGAGCAGCGAGACGAAGATCCTAAAAATATGTCCAGTTTTGGAAGCAATTTGCTGATCTTGGGAACCATTGCAGATACGACCTGGCGCATGTTCACTCCCGTCTTGGGTCTGCTCCTTGCAGGAATGTGGCTTGATGGGAAGACAGGAAGTAAGCCATGGTTTACTATAGGAGGCGTGTGCGTAGGGTTTGCTTGCGCTATCGGACTCATTTATCTGCAGTATCAAAGAGTATTAAAAAAGTAATAACGGAGACAGACACGTAGTGCTATTTGCCGCCGAAAGTAAAATTCACGTTAGCTTGCCCGCTGAACCGATTTTCCATATTGGTTCTCTACCTATTACCAACTCTATGTTGGTAATGCTCGCCGCATACGCGATTGTTATTGCTTTGATGTTCAAAACAGCAAATGCACTCCGAACAGGACGAAAAAGCCGTCTTGCAACTGCTGTCCATTGGATGTTTGAGATTCTGCTCAACACCATAGAGGAAGTAACTGGCGACAAAGAAAAAGCCCGCCGCATAGCACCGCTTGCGATCACGATGTTCTTCTCTGTTCTTGTTGGGTACTGGCTGGGTCTGCTCCCTATTGTGGGCGCGGTTAAGTGGCACGGCCACGAACTCTTCCGTGGTGGCATTACCGACCTGAATTTCACCTTTGCACTGGCTATAATTACGATGCTGACCGTACAGGTGTACGCAATCAAGCAGCACGGTATTTTTGGTAACGCCAAGCGCTATTTCATCAATCCCCTCAAAGATCCTGCCCATTCATTTGAAGGAATTCTAGAACTTATTGCTGAATTCTCCCGTGGTACAGCGTTATCCCTCCGACTTTTCGGTAACGTGTTTGCAGGTGAAGTTCTGATCGCTGTTATTGCTTTTCTATCCCAGTGGATTACTCCACTAAGCCAACCGTTTTTCCTGGCGTTCGAGCTGTTTATCGGCTTTATTCAATCGTATGTGTTCTTCATGTTAACTATCGTGTTCATTTCCTTAGGATCTGCACCGGTTGAGCATCACAAGGAGGACGCAGAAGAGTCAGTTTCTACACAGACGAAAGAACCTGTAGGACTGGGAAGTAAGGCGTAAATTAATTAATGGTAATAAATTCAAGGAGTAATAATTAATGCAAGAACTAGCATTTGGTCTAACATACGCAATCGCAGCCGGACTTTGTGGTGTCGGTGTAGGTTTGGTGGGTCTTGGTGCGCTTAACGCAGCCGGCCGTAACCCAGAACGAATCGGTGAAATCCGAAGCTTGATGATCTTGGCTATCTCATTCGTGGACGCCTTGGCTATCATTGCGATCATCGTAGCTATTATCGCTAAGTACATCTAAGTCCCAAGGAGCAACTCTAACAGTGCAGTTATTATTTAATACATTTGCAGAAACAGCTTCCTCAGGCAGCCTCTTTGAGGCACTGGGGATTGATGTACGTTTGCTTGTACTTCAGACAATCGCTTTCCTATTGCTTGTTGGCGCACTCGCGAAGTGGGTATACCCTGTCTTCATCCGTGCGATCGATAACCGTCAGGAAGCGTTAGAAGCTGGCATGAAAGCTTCCCAGGAAGCTCAGAAGCAAGCCGAAAAGTCAGAAAAAGCGATCCAAAAAGAAATCCACGAAGCGCGAAAGCAAGCGGATGATATTTTGGCCGCTGCCCGTAAGGAATCAAACGTGATCCTTGCCGAGACCGAAGAAAAGGCGAAGCGTCGTGCTGAAAATATCGTTGCTGAAGCAAAAGCTGAGATGAATAATCAGCTCCAGGCTGCTCGTGAATCACTGAAGAGTGAAACGCGTAAGCTGGTTGCGGAAGCTACTGAAGTTATTATCGATGAGAAAATTGACCCATCGAAAGATGCGAAATTGATTGATCGTGCATTGACTCAAGCACAGGAGCGTGGGTAAGTCGTATGCATAAGGTGTCCCGCCGCGAACTTGCCCGTAACGTAGCCCGTCAACTTGTTGATGGAGCTGACCAGAAAAAAATCATGCAAGAAGTGGCTGCCTATTTGATTGAACACAAGATGGTCAATCAGAGTGGTATGCTCCTCGCTGATTTGAGCATTGAATTACAGTCATTGACCGGACATACGACCGCTGAAGTCCGTACTGCCTTTGGGTTGTCGGACGCAAACCGCAAACATGTCGAAGGATATGTACGCGAAATTACTGGGGCTAAAACTGTAGAGCTGAATGCTGTCGAAGACAAAAGCCTCAAAGGCGGCATCATCGTAAAGACACCTCAATATGAATACGACGCATCCGTGAAGCGCAAACTTAATCAACTAGCACGAGGAGAAGCTTGATAATTATGGATACAATTTCTGTTAAAGATCTGTCAAAAGAGCTCGAAGAATCTATCTCAAAACTGAGTAGTCAGAATGGGCTCGAAGAAACTGGTATCGTTACCCGCGTCGGTGACGGTATCGCGTGGATTTATGGCCTTAGAAGCGTTGGTTTCAACGAAGTTATTACAATTGAAGGCGAAAACGGCCAGACTGTTGACGCTTTTGCCCTAAACCTAAACGAAGATGAAGTTGGTGCCGTACTACTCGGCTCTGAGGCTTCAGTCCGTGCCGGTGCCAAGGTAAGCCTTAAGGGCGAAGTCCTCAGTGTGCCTATCGGTGAAGAGATGCTCGGACGTGTTGTCGACCCGCTGGGTCGTCCACTTGACGGTCAAGGCCCTATCAAGGCTAAGAGCACTGGTCTCGTCGAGCGTCCTGCTCCAGGCGTTGCCGCTCGTAAGAGTGTCCATGAGCCACTGATGACTGGTCTTGTGGCAATCGACACGATGATTCCTATCGGTCGTGGTCAGCGTGAACTTATCATTGGTGACCGCCAGACTGGTAAGACTGCAATTGCCCTCGACACGATGATCAACCAGGCTCGTCAGAAGACTGGCGTTGTGAACGTCTACGTTGCTATCGGCCAGAAGCTTTCCAAGGTTTCTCGTCTTGTTGAACGATTGAAGGCTGAAGGCGTGATGGACCAGACTATCGTGGTTGCTACCGGTCCTTCTGATCCAGCTTCCCTGCTTTACCTGGCTCCTTACGCAGGTACTGCCATGGCTGAGTATTTCCGCGATAACAAGGGTCACGCATTGATTATCTACGATGACCTTACCAAGCATGCTGCTGCATATCGCCAGATGTCACTACTGCTCCGTCGCCCACCAGGCCGCGACGCCTACCCAGGTGACGTCTTCTACCTGCACTCACGACTATTAGAGCGCTCAGCTCAACTATCTGATGATCTTGGTGCTGGTTCACTAACTGCGCTTCCAATCATCGAGACACAAGCTGGTGACATTTCTGCATATATTCCAACCAACGTGATTTCGATCACCGACGGTCAGATCTTCCTTGAAACTGACTTGTTCTATCAGGGTGTACGTCCAGCTATCTCAGTTGGTTTGTCAGTATCCCGTGTGGGTGGTTCTGCCCAGACAAAGGCATTGAAGTCTGTGATTGGTTCACTTCGTTTGAGCCTTGCTCAGTTCCGCGAACTTGCCGCATTCGCACAGTTCGGTACTGACCTTGATGACGAAGCCAAGCAAAGCATCGCCCGTGGTCAGCGCCTGACTGAACTGCTCAAGCAGCCTCAGTACAGCCCGCTTGCCCTATGGCAGCAGGTTGCGACACTACTTGCAGCTAACCAAGGTGTATTTGATAAGGTTCCAGTTGAAAAGCTGAAGACCGTACAGCACGCACTACTCGCTGAACTCGAGTCAGATCACAAGAAAGAAATGGATGAAATCAATAAGGGTGCAGCGTTAACTGACGACCTTAAGAAGTTGATCCTTGATACTGCTAAAAAAGAAGTTAAGAACTTCGCTGGAGAATAAATAGACTATGGCGTCTACACAACAGATTCGCGCCCGCATACGTTCTGTTCGTAATACCCGTCAGATTACGAAGGCTATGCAGCTCGTCAGCGCCAGTAAGCTTCGCCGTATGCAGGAAGCTGCACAGGCTACACAGGCTTACAGCAAGTACGCCCGCGAGTTGCTGACTCATCTGCGCGCACAGCCAGATACAAACGAGTTCAAACTCTACCAGGACCGTCCGGTTAAAAACCGTTTACTCATTGTAATTACGAGTGACCGTGGACTGGCCGGAGCCTACAACTCCAACGTGCTCAAAAAGTACATTACTGAACTCCGAAAGGATGATGCTGAAGGCGTTAAGAACTCGACGATTGTATTCGGTCGCCAAGGCGCCAACACCGTAGCACGCCTCAAGGACACAGTTATTTCTGGTGTGTACACGAATCTGCCTGACCGCCCGGGCATTGGTGATATTGAAGCTGCTATTAATACGGCTATCAAGTCATTCCATGATGGTGAAGTAGACGCGGTTGACGTGATCTACACACACTTTATCTCGACTATCAACCAGGAGCCGGTCATGCAGCGACTGCTCCCTGCCGGTTTTACAGAAGAAGCAGTTAGCGAAGCAATCAAGACTGCTGAGTTTGAGCCATCACCTGAAGTGGTGTTGCACAATGTGACCGTTCGTCTGATCGAATCACAAGTGCTACAGTCAGTGCTTGAATCAAACGTATCAGAGCAAGCCATGCGTATGATGGCTATGAAAAACGCTACTGATAACGCATCTGATCTAATTGATGAATACACCTTGGCGTACAACAATGCTCGCCAGGCTGCTATTACCCAGGAATTGGCAGAAATCACCGGTGGCGTAGAGGCAATGAAATAATGAGCAATCTGAAATCTAGGAACGAAGGAGACAACTAATGGCAACAGCAACAAGTACAACTAACGGGAGCGTCACCCAGATTATTGGTGTGGTGATTGACGCTGAATTCCCTAAAGACAATCTACCAGCGATTTATGATGCGCTGGAAATTAACCTGGATGGTCGCAAGATCACCCTTGAGGTAGCACAGCACTTGAGTGAAACTACCGTGCGTGCAATCGCACTCTCAAGTACCGATGGTATTTCTCGTGGCACCGATGTCATTGCGACTGGCGGACCAATTACCGTTCCAGTTGGCAAAGACACATTGGGCCGCATGTTCAACGTGACTGGCGATCCAATCGATGGTGGCAAAGGCACGTTTACACAGCGCGCTTCTATCCACAAAGAACCACCTGCTCTAACTGAGCAGTCCGGTAAGACCGAAATCCTCGAAACCGGTATTAAGGTTATCGACCTTATCGCACCTATCACCAAGGGTGGTAAAGTTGGTCTGTTCGGTGGTGCCGGTGTGGGTAAGACTGTTCTTATCCAGGAACTGATCAACAACATCGCGAAATTCCACAGTGGTTACTCAGTATTCGCTGGTGTTGGTGAGCGTACCCGTGAAGGTAACGACCTCTACCACGAAATGCAAGAATCAGGCGTTATCAAGAACACCAGCCTCGTGTTCGGTCAGATGAATGAGCCACCTGGTGCACGTCTCCGCGTGGCACTATCTGGTCTTGCTATCGCTGAAGAGTTCCGTGAACAAGGTCAGGATACCCTGCTCTTCATTGACAACATCTTCCGCTTTACTCAGGCCGGGAGCGAAGTATCAGCACTATTGGGCCGTCTTCCGTCAGCTGTGGGTTACCAGCCTAACTTGCAACAGGAAATGGGCGCACTCCAAGAGCGCATTACGTCGACTAAGAAGGGTTCTATTACTTCTGTGCAGGCCGTCTATGTTCCTGCTGACGACCTTACTGACCCAGCTCCAGCTGCAACCTTCGCTCACCTCGACTCAACCATCGTGTTGAACCGAGCACTAACCGAAATCGGTATCTACCCTGCTGTTGACCCGCTTGACTCTAACTCAACCATCCTTGACCCAGAAATCGTGGGCGAAGAGCACTACGATGTTGCTCGTGAAGTACAACGTATTTTGCAGCGCTACAAGGACCTTCAGGACATCATTGCCATCCTTGGTATGGAAGAGTTGTCAGATGAAGACAAGCAGCTCGTGGGTCGTGCACGTCGCATCCAGCGCTTCCTATCCCAGCCATTCTTCGTTGCTGAACAATTTACCAACAACCCAGGACAGTACGTATCCCTCAAAGATACTATTGCCGGATTCAAGGAAATCCTTGAGGGTAAGCACGATGACAAGCCAGAAAGTGCGTTTTACCTTAAGGGTTCTATTGACGACGTAATAAAGGCTGCGGCTTAATCTCAATGAAGTTAGAACTTGTTTCATTAACCGGTGTCAAATACTCAGACGACGCCTATGAAGTCGTTATCCCGACTGCTGACGGCGAAATTGCAGTATTCCCAGGACATATGCCTTTAGTTTCATTGGCTGTGCCCGGGAT
>JAQGGX010000072.1 GCA_028289075.1 Candidatus Saccharimonadota bacterium
TTTGGGTTCGACCGGAAGCATATCTGGGCCGAATTCCTCAGGATTAAGGTTCATCTCATATATATCATCAGCGTAAGCACGTGCCCCATGAAGCCTCATGAGATCAGAAGTTATAACGTGGCCAAAAGCAGCACTTCTTGCAACACCTCTTCCGGGACGACCGGGGGGCCTCTTTACGATCTCTCGATACGCAGTTTCCACTGACACAATTTCAGGATCCAAGATCTCTTGCAGGCGCCAACAGGCTGCATGGCTTGCGTCAGTAGGAGTAATCGCATTAATCGACATATTATTGACCAGTGTACAACAATTTGTCTAAAGTCAACAATGACGTATATAACTACTGTTGCAACAGACGCACTAGCTCACGAGCCGCACGGGGAGAAATCCCATGCATGCGATTAATCGTGTGGAACTTTATGAAGGGGTTACTCTGGAGCATCTTGCGCACATCTGCACGGGGAACTACGATGTCCAGCCTTCCATGCACGATGGTTGTAGGGACTTTGAGTGTATGAAGTTCGTCATATGCTGACTGCTTCATGATGGTGTTTTTGATTGAGCGTTCAAACGGTATCCATGTCTCTGGGCGAACACCAATACCGCCAATCCGTGTCCAGATCTTACGTAGATTCCCGTCCTTGAACATCAGCTGCGGATGCGTTATCACATAATTGAACATAGCCAGATATCGTTCGCGAACCCTCTGGTGCGCCTTGTAGTTAGGTACATCTGCAAGCAAAGGTGGCTCATACAATATAACCCGTTCTACCCTATCGGGATGCATATACGCAATATGCGTTGCGACCAGGCATCCCATGGAATGTGCCACAATAGTTAAAGGCTCCTGGATTCGCAAACGGTTCAGTAAAGCAATGACGTGCTTCGCATGCTGACTTACATCGTAATTATTCCAGCTAGGTGACGGCGAACCACCAAAGCCTAAGAGATCAGGTGCAATAATTTTCCATTTGCCATCAGTGAGCCTAGTTAACGGACGCCATATCTCCCCGCTGCTCGCTAGACCATGCAGAAGTAATAAGGGCTTCCTGCCCCGGCCATATGTCACATATGTAAGCTTGTAAGGACGCCCTAGCTTCTCGTGCCACAGCCAATCAAAAATATTCCTCAATATCACCATAGCATTATAACTTGCTCTCTATCTGGTGATTACTGTCTGCTAGTAGCAGGCAATAACCTTACTTTATCCAAGTCGGGCCCAAAGATAAACATCCGCTGCTCTCTGAAGAATTTTTGATGTTCACAAAAAAACGCACCACCTCTTTCTGTAATTGATATCGTGTTAGGAATAGAATTTCTGACCGTATCAAACTTATTGGGATTAGCTCCAAATATATTATTAACCTTTTCGTTATCACTAGAACCTGGCCTTGGCAAAATATCTGAGTTACAGCCGTCATAGAAGCCCATATCTTCAAGTGTAAACACCTTGGTTTCTATATCGCCAAAATGGTTATAACCAGCGTCATTCGAACTCAAAAAGTAATATAAGTAGTTACCTGGATTACCCACATAATAGGCTTCACTATAAATACTTCTTCTGAAGCCAGGTATATATTTTGCCCCCACCAAGTAGTTTGGGTGGGCCAAGAAATCTTTGAATGTGAGCTTGCCCAGATAATAAGCGCTTTTATCCTCACGTGAAAGATAAGGTACCCTTGGGTTAAAGTCAGGTTTTCTCAACGTTATTGAATAGAGCACTACCCTGCTCGATTCATCTACGATAGCTTGCGTAAAGAAATAGTCATTTACATACGTTCTATTGGTTAATCCATCCGCAGCAGACACAAATACAGGTACGCCAAGCTTGGAATCAAACAATGCAACATTCATTTCTGGCGCAAGTGACTCTGCCGCCTGAAGCCAGTATTCTTTTGTTCTAAATTCCCTATTAAACCAAGCGTTAAATTCGCCTACATTATTAAGAGCCAGTAAGCCCGAAACAATTGTTGCCATGGTTGCAACCATTACGGCAGTGGCAATAATCACCTTGCGTGCATGCATATATACAGTGGGCAGCCTTTGGGCAACAATCCTTAAAACAGCTCCGAGTTTTCGTACTAATCGGATCATCTGTTTTTTATTCACTAGCATGTGACTTAGTTAGCTTAATTTGACGTCTGGGTAGATAGTTTTGGTAGTTTCGTCGATTTCGCGGCGAAGCTGCGGAAAGATTACGCCTTCACGAGCAGTTACGCCCTCGAGTACCCAGAAAAGCCGTTCAGAGAAGCCAAGCCCGCAAGCTGGCGGCATAGCGTATTCAAGCGCTTCCACGTAGTCGATATCAAGCATCATAGCTTCATCGTCCCCTGCGTCACGCATCGCCTGCTGCTCCACAAAGCGACCGAGCTGGTCAATGGGATCATTAAGCTCAGAGTATGCCTTGCAGAGTTCACTGCCACCGAGTAGCAGGTTGAACTGCTCCGTGAGCTCAGGTTTGCCCGGCTGCGTTTTCGCCAGTGGCTGCAAGAATGTCGGAATGTCGACGAGGAACGCTGGTCCGGCAATCGTGCCGCGGATTTTCTTCCATAACTTATCAATGCCTCGTGCACGATTCTCACTCTTTTCTACCTCAAGACCATGCTTCTTCAGTTGTTCTTTGACTTCATCAAGTGTGGCCGTAAAGACATCAAGGCCATAGTGTTCACGAATGACATCAACAAAGCTGATTCGCGGCCAGTCCTGGCCATCAGGACCAAGGTCGACTTCTTGTCCATTAGCGAGCTTGAATTGTCTTGTACCCCATGTCTGATCGGCAATCGCACGGACCATACTTTGAGTCAGCGCCATTCCCTTATTCCAGTCAGCGTATGCCCAGTACCACTCCATAGCAATATGCTCTGGCAGGTGTTCGTCTGAATAATTCTCGTTACGGAACCGCGGACCGATATCAAAGACTTTCTCATAGCCACCAACCAGCAAACGCTTAAGTGGCAGCTCGTGACTGATACGAAGGTAAAAGTCCTGGTCAAGCGCATCCATGTGCGTCACAAACGGATTAGCATCAGCACCACCAGCAGTATTCTCTAGCACTGGGATGTTGATCTCAATAAAGTCTTCATCGAGAAGGAACTGGCGCGTAGCTTGCCAGAACTTGCTTCGGCGGACAAAGCGCTCTCGTACATCCTGGTTTACATTGGTGTCAATGTAGCGGCGGCGCAGGCGTTCTTCTTTGTTCGTGAACCCATCATGCGCCGTCGGCATCGGCCGAAGCGACTTGGTAAGCAACCGCAAGTTCTTCACCTCAATTGAGACTTCGCCAGTCTGCGTCTTGATAACAGTTCCTGCAGCCTCAACAAAGTCACCACTATCGAGCAACGGCAACTGCTCAAAGCCAATCTGGGAGACTTCTGCATTCAGTCCCTCGACAACATCAGCCTTCAGAAACAGCTGAAGCGGTCCGCTCATATCACGAAT
>JAQGGX010000012.1 GCA_028289075.1 Candidatus Saccharimonadota bacterium
AGCTCAGCATCTTCGTAGACATCGAGTTCAATGACTCTGTCGTCTTGAGGTATGGTATACCGGGTCTTCTCTATACGCTTACCTTCAGTTGCCGGCCATAACTGCGAGAACTGATGCGGATCAATGAGTACTTCATGTTCACCTCTTGTCATGGTACCTTTTGACTTTACGGTCAGAGTATATGACCCATCTTTATCGCGGAGGCGGACTTCTGAATCATCATTTCCAATAACAAGGTACCCTTGGTGTATTTTGACGTGTTCAAAATCATTTAAGTTTACCGGAAGCGCATCAACACGGAATTTGCGTTCGATTTCTTTAGGTTGTTTTTCTGCTTGGGGTTCTTCAAGAAATTCTGGTGATGTCACGAGGGTCCTCCTGTTTATATGCACACTGTATGCCTCGCTACAACTTGATGCAAGTACAAGCAATGACTAGAGTTGGCTGGTTCTTTTGCCTAGGTAGTTTAATTGCCACATGCCATTGCGCATCGTGAATTTACTATCAGATGCATTTGGTGTGTGTGCTTCGTAGGTTTGGGTTTGTGACCAGTTATGTATATGCGATGCAAGACACCGTATGGCCACCCCGTGCGCAAAAAAGAAAATCCTAAGGGTGCGAGAATCATCTGCATGAAGATTTGCTACTTCTGAAGCAACTCTAAACATTTGTTCACCTACTTCGTTCATCGACTGTCCACCTTCTGCTTTGAAGTCTTTGCCGAGTCGCTCAATTTCAGCCAGAACAGCTTCGCTATATACATGGTCCCGGGGCTGTCCTACCCAGAGTCCCATGTCCATCTCCTGTAAACCATCATGTGTAGTTGGTTTGATGTCTAGTCCCATTTCATTCAAAGCATAGTGAGCGGTTTGTAACGTGCGTTCTGCCGGAGAGGCGTAAACGACGTCAGGAAGGATTTCGTTGGCGACTAGATAGCGGCCAAGCGCCTTCGCCTGGTCAATGCCAAGAGGAGTCAGAGGTGTTTCGTTGCTCCGGCCACTAATTAAGTGCCAATTTACGTTCGCTTCGGACTCGGCATGACGGAAGCAATGTAGTTCAACATCTGAAGCAGTCATAGATTAAAGCTAACATACTAATAACACTCCAGCAAATCCCTATGCTCATTACATAGATAGAAGTGACCAGCTGGGGGTTTTCGGACAAAAACCTCATGATGCTGGCCTGCAAACATAAGTAAACGTAGCTTTGTTCTAGCAACAAGTACATAGGGTGCTGTCACTCTTCTTCATTTCTGTGCCCTGCGGAAATCTTTAATGCGCCGGTAATAGTTTGAGGCTTGTGGATACTGCATTCCCTGACTTTCCGCAAGTATGAGCTGTCATGCTTGATCACAGCGCGTATACTGTATGTTGTTTTGTATGTATAAATATCTGCGAGACATCTCGCAAAGCTATAAGTCCATGTAAGGTGTAATGAAGCTATGGGTTTACGCGAAGCATTAGAAGATATTGATCCTGAAGCTTTGAAGCGTGCTGCTGTGAGCACAATTGAGCTGATAAATGCACCAGAAGCAAAGAAAGAAGGGGCGGCTGGCCTATACAGAAGAGCAGAAGAGGAGTTTCCGAGCTTCGCCGGGGCAGTTAGAGATATACGCGTAGTAATGATAGATCCCGACGGCTCCGGCAGCCATAGTGCAGAACGTTACGTAGGCATAGGAGTGACGTTCCTGGCCTTAGTACTTACAGAGCTTGCCCGGAATGAAGCTGCTGATGAGCAGACGCCACCTGATGCGCCCACGGCATAGATTGATATTTACTGCGGACTGCTAGTAAATTTGACCGAGCTCAGCTTCGAGCTCTGCGGGCTGCGTATCTGTAAATTTAAGGACTTTAAGAGTATTCTCAACTACTTCAAGGCCTAGCGGCTCCCCATTATATAGGTCTTTCCCTTGCCCTCTTTCGGCTGCAAAGAGAGTGATGTGTGGGTGGTCTGGGACGCCAAAACCTTCAGTGTGTCTTATAACTCGTTGTTCCTCGGTACAATTTGCCAGAATTTTCTGGCCGAGGAAGTCGGCAACTGTATGTAGTCGCTTCTTCATATAAGATGGGAGTGCGTCAAAATCTGCTCTCTCCCCTGGCGTGCCATAGCGTAGAGCTACAACCACTTGGAGTGGAAATTTTGGCTTGATATCAACTGCGGCCAGAACCTCATGTCGGTCTGAGCGGAACAAGAGTTCCTTGCGGTTATTCCAAACTCTTTCAAAAACAGTGGTGGGGCGTGTATCGGTCATAGTACATAGAAGATACAGCCAAAGATGGGCTTAGTCAAAACATTACTGCTGATTTAGTATGGTTAGTCCTGTTGCGGGTTTTGAGCCTGCTGACTTGCGTGTAGTGCCCCAAGGTACGCAAACACACCAGCGGGCGCAATAGTGCTTCCTGGACCAGGATAGGTATGGCCCATAACGCTTGCTGTATTGTTGCCTGCTGCATACAAGCCCTCAATTACCGATCCGTTCTCTTTGAGCACACGTGCATGCTCATCGGTTACCAGACCACCCTTTGTGTTGAGGTCTCCTGGATATAGTTTGATGGCTTGAAACGGCCCCTTCTCTATCGTTCCAAGGTTTGGATTGGGCTTAACGAGCGGGTCACCGTAGTAACGATCATACGCGGTACGGCCGCGCTGGAAGTCGCGGTCTACTCCCTCACGTGCAAAGCCGTTGAATCGTTCAACGGTGGCTAGGAATGTTTCCTTATCAACGCCCATTTTTTCTGCAAGCTCTTCAAGCGTATCGGCGGTTACAAGCTCACCGGCCTTGGTAAGTTTCTTCCGGGCACCGGGAACCATGAGTGCAGAATTCAAGAAGTGTGTAGTGTGGCGATGGTCAAGTACCAGCCACGATGGAATCGCAGGAGTTTCTTTGTCGCGTTCAAACATATGATGTCCGAAGTCGATGTATGATTCAGATTCGTTCAGGTAGCGGCTGCCCTTTTGGTCAACCACGATGCTCCATGGGTCAGAACGCTCATTGAGGACAAAGCCATGCTGCTCGCCGCCGTCTGGATCAGCGGTGGTAGCTCCCCACCATGCGTCTTCCATCATGCCAATTGCACCACCAGCCTGTTGGCCGATTTCAATTCCCTGACCGAGCTGTCCTTCTGGTGCGCTCGACCAGCCTTCGATGCCATGATACTTTTTGCGCCATTCTTTGTTGCGTGCAAATCCACCTGCAGCGAGCATAACGCCGCGGCGGGATTTGATACGCACTAGCTTGCCTTCTTTTTCTACAACTGCGCCGATAACACGACCGTCTTCTATGATTAATTCTTTGACTGGAGAGTTGAGCCAGACAGGTGTTTTCTGGCGCAGTACTATGTGCATGAGAGATCCTGTCAGTGCGCCGCCGATGCCGTACTTAAGCTGGCCAGTAAGCAAGCCGCCAAGTGCGCGGAACACGAACTGTGCTCCTCGCACAAATCCGTCCGGTGTTGACCATGCCCGCGACAAAAGCCATACATCGTTCGTCATAAGTGGTGCCGGAATGCTGGTGCGCATGGTTTTGCGCCATTTGCCAAGCTTTCGTACATTAAAGGGCACGACCTCAACGCCACGGCCAATTCGTCCGCCAGGTAGATCGGGATAATAATCCGGATAATCTTTTGCTCGAGCCCATTTTACGCCCTCTTCTGAGAGTGTATTCATGTAGTGATCAATACCATATAGAAAAGCGAGCTTACGCTCGCGGCTTGTCCATGGACCAACGTCACCAATAGTGTCTTCCATGTAGTCGAAAGCTTCATCAATTGAATCATGAACGCCAGCTTTCTTCATGACCGGGTTATTCGGCATCCATAGGCCTCCACCTGAGATACCGGTTGTGCCGCCCCATTTATCAGTGCTTTCTACGATCAAAGCGTCAAGGCCATTGCGCTTGGCGGTAATGGCAGCACTCAACCCTGCAACACCCGTACCAGCTACTAAATAGTCAACGGTATAATCCCACTTTTGGTTCATGTTTTTCCTGTATTTGTATTAGGTTATTCAGCCGATAGTCGCATGTTGGTTATGCTTTGTCAATCTTCACTCTTGGAAGGAATGACAGTGTTCATATCAAAATAATGTGTTTGGCGTAAGTACTTTAGGTTCCTAGGCATTGCAAAAGAATTGAAGTTGCCGCCAGAAAAGTAAGATTCCAAACAGCATATTTCAGCACTATCCCGTTAAATAGGACGGTTTAAGGTGCACTTATTCTGATTAAACAAATGTAAATAGAGAGGGTGAATAATTTATGAAAGCAGCAATTTTTAAAGGCATAGGCAATATAGAGATCGGCGAGCGGCCGGACTCAACAATTAAAGAGCCGACGGACGCCGTTGTACGCGTTGTAATGGCATGCGTGTGCGGCTCTGACCTTTGGTATTACCGTGGAGAGTCCGACTATACACCTGGCGACCCAATAGGTCATGAGTTTATTGGTGTCGTTGATCAGGTTGGGGACGACGTAAAGAACATTTCTATAGGTGATTTTGTCATCTCGCCGTTTGCGTATTGCGACAATACCTGCCCTAATTGTAAAAATGGGATAACCACGGCATGTGTTAATGGTGGTTTTATTCCGGCCGGTAATGGTGACGGTGGCCAAGGCGAATTTGTACGTGTGCCCTTAGCGGAAGGAACACTTGTGAAAGTCCCGGGTTCAGACCACTCCGAGGAAATTTTAGCTTCGTTACTTACTCTTACCGATGTTATGGGTACCGGCCACCATGCAGCGGTGAGTGCTGGTGTAAAAGAAGGTGATACCGTCGCTGTTGTCGGTGACGGAGCTGTGGGCCTCTGCGCAATTATTGCGGCCAAGCGTCTGGGCGCTGAACGCATTATTGCCTTAAGTCGCTACCCTGCCCGCCAAGAACTTGCTAAAGAATTCGGTGCTACTGACATTGTTGAAGAGCGTGGTGAGGCGGCGGTCGAGGCGATTCGGAAGCTAACCGATGGCATAGGTG
This sequence comes from Candidatus Saccharimonadota bacterium, assembly GCA_028289075.1. Classification (GTDB taxonomy): domain Bacteria; phylum Patescibacteriota; class Saccharimonadia; order Saccharimonadales; family JAQGGX01; genus JAQGGX01. The sequence continues at coordinate 4,965 of JAQGGX010000012.1, forward strand.
TTGATGCTGCTCTCGAATGTGTTGGTACGAACGAAGCGATGCAGACGGCATTTGCTATTGCGCGTCCAGGGTCAATTGTTGGTACGGTTGGCGTCCCTCACGGTGTTGAAATACCTTTCCAGGAAATTTTCTTCCGCAATGTTGGTGTGCATGGTGGTCCTGCGCCGGTTCGAGCCTATCTACCCGAGCTATTAGAAGACGTGTTGTCAGGCAAGATCAATCCTGGACGCGTCTTTGACCTAAAGACTGACCTAGACGACATCAAAGAAGCCTATGCTGCTATGGACGAACGCCGAGCAATTAAATCACTATTACGCGTAAGTAGCATCTAAAAGGAGGCAAATAATGAATATCATACCTGCGAAAGCAACCCAAAAAGGACCAGAAAATATGTTCACGGGTGATGTGTACTTTGACGAGATCGCCAAAGGTGCGGAGCCGTCACGTGTACGCGTTAATTCGGTTCACTTTACCCCGGGCGCACGTACGGCCTGGCACTCGCACGCTGTTGGTCAAACCTTGCATGTCACTGAAGGGATTGGGCTTGTCCAGGCTCGCGGAGGTGAAGTCAAAGTGATCCGGCCCGGTGATACCATCTATACGCCTGCCGGGGAATGGCACTGGCATGGTGCGGCTCCAGACCATTTCATGACGCACCTTGCTATATGGGAGGCCCCAGAGAGCGGAGCTGAAAGTGACTGGGGTGATCTGGTTACCGATGAGGAATATAATCGGTCTTAATGTTTGGACACCCCGATACCCTTAGCCAATGAACTTCGCAACTATACAATTATAGTTTGCTAGAAATCTGCAATAACAATTTTTTTCATCTGCATCATATTGGTAAAAGCATTAGGACGCTTCATGAGTTCTTCCATGTTACTCGGCACTATCTGCCAGCTCAGTCCATACTGGTCTTTGCACCAACCGCATTGCTCGGATTCGGGTACTGTTGATAGCTTTTCCCAGTAGTAATCAATTTCTTCCTGATCCGCACAAGGGATTGAAAAGGATATGGATTCGTTGAACTTGAATTCCGGACCGGCATTAATAGCCACAAAGCGGTTGCCGCTTAGTTCGAATTCAATAGTCAACTCTTTGCCGGCAAGTTCCTTTTGGAAATCAAGTAAACCCTCTTCTGGGTAGTACTCAGTTGAAAGAACTTTACTGTCCGGAAACACCGACACATAAAAATCAACCGCCTCTTTAGCGTTGCCGTCGAACCATAGATTAGGTGTAATTGTTTTCATGATACTACCTCCTGTTATTGTCATTTGTCATATCAATACAATAGCAAAAAGAGGCACCTTTGCCTTTTTATATAGACTGCTTTTTTTTGTTAACCCTTTTCGTCCTTTTGGAACGCATATCCAAAGGATATGCGTTGTCGTGCTCGGAAGATTTAATTTTCCTGTGCGCGACACTCATCAGCATGAACACACATTCATGTAAGGGTTATGACAAAGTAATTCAGGTGCAGGAGAGCGGCGTCGCGGGGCGACCCATGTGTTAGGGTACGCCCCGCGTGCCACCTCTGCTTGCGTCAGTGCTACTTGCGTGACTGTGCGAGCACAGCCGTGTTGCTACCGCCTGGCCAGCAGGTGAACCCCGCGGGGATCGGCTGGCCCTTCTGAACCATCTCGCCGAGCGTGTTCAGGCACTTGTCGACCAGAACGTTCGGGTCCCTCGAGACGGAGGCTGCGAGCTTCTTGTTCGCCGTGGCCTGGGCGTCTGCGGTGGCCTGAGCCTCCTTGGCGATGCGGGTCTGGGCGATCTGCGCCTGGAGGGAGTTGATGCGTCCCTGGGTCACGGAGTCGAAGTGCGGCACCATGACCTGCACGTTGAGCACCTCGATCCGATCGCCCATCGCCCTTCTCAGTGCGGTTGTCACCTTCTCGGAGAGCGTGCTGCTGCTCGGGGCGATGCTGTTGCCGTTCTTGTCAACCGCGAGCGGGTCGTAGGTGGTGAGCTCGTCGTTCATGACTCTGACCAGGTCGCGCTTGACCAGGTCCGGTCCCACCCTCTCGAACACGCGGTAGTCCTGGAACACGGCGTCCGCGTTCTTCTCACGGAGCCGCCACCGGACCGACGTGTCCCAGCAGGCGGTCGCCTGGTGGGCCATGCGCAGGGTGAGGCAGTCCTTCTCCTTCTCGAGGTAGTTGTCCGTCTGGATCGCAGCGTCCATCTCGGTGATCTTCTGCCACGGCCAGACGGGCTGGATGCCGTTGGAACGGGTCCCGTCCGGCTTGCCGAACGTGGTCACGATGCCCACGTTCTTGGTGGTCACCGTGTACACCGAAGCGGTGGACGTGCACAGCACGGTCAGGACGAACAGGACGCATGTGATCAGCTTGAGCCAGCTCACGGCCGCCTCGAGCTCGTCCCGGGTCGTGTCCTTGGTCTGGGCGCCGGAGCTGCGGTTGGCGCGCGGCCTGTCGCTGTCACGGTAGAAGACATCATCACTTCCGTGGGAAGTCCTCTCCTCGGTGGCCGGCTTCTGGTTGAAGGTCTTGAGCTTGGCGTTCTGGTGCCTGAGTCCCAGGTACGCCCCGACTGTCAGGATCGCGAAGATGATCGCGGACCAGGTCCAACCCTGCATGGGTTTTCCTCTCTCGGGTTCGCATCGCATATGCGATGGCACTGACTGGATACTTTCTAGTGGTGCTCGCTATGTTTATGAAGAGATAAGCATACTGAGCACCACTAGAAACCTAAGAATTACTTTGTCAAGGTACTTCGGAATATTAAGTAAACTCAACGAAGTGGCTTTATTTTACCATAAATCTGTAATAAATCAATTAAGCTGCTCGGTAGCTTCAATTTCCCTTCACAGAGCTTTGTAACTGACAGGCACCCTCTACTGATGATTTTTTGCGCGATGTATGCAGCCGGCCCAGCAACATGTCCGACGCTTTCCACTTGCGAGCTGTTCGGAGGTTCGCTTAAGGCGGCGATTCCTTGTCTCTACTTGCTTGGCTGATTCAACCCAACAGATCCACTCATTGCGTGCGAGCGGCGTAATATCTTCCCATGCCTTTAGTGCTACGGGCGCAGAAGTAAGGACGTTTCGTAAATCCGACGGCACTCTGTGCGCCACACCGGTGGCGATTACTTCTTTGATCATAGCTTAACTATATCAAACGGTTTCTTATAATTCGCTATTCAATTCGCCGCGCGAATAACTCTGCTGTCTCGCGCATGAATATTTCAGCAGTCTTAGGCCCGACACCGTACAAGCTTTGCAGCCTTTTCGAAAACTCATCTTCATTTTCGCTGCCCTCAAGCATCAGCATCAGAGAACCTTCATAATCGTTAATAAGCTGTTGCATGCAGGTACGGAGAGCTTTGGTCATTACTTCGTCGTAGCGAGTGTATCTGCCTTCGTCTAACAGTCTGACCAGTTGACGAGGTGGGAGATCAAGAACCGCCCACGGCGTATCAAGCTGGCGGTCGATAAAAAGTTGCCAGGTTTGCGCGGCTACCGATGACTGAATCGGCTTGCCGAAAAGATAGGCCAGTAGAAACCAGCGGAACATATCATCATCGCCTGTTGTGACGTCGAGCCCGAAATCGGAGGCGTAGTGCGTGGGTTTTGGTCGCGCTGTCATAGTACGTTCCATCTTACCATGTGTATTGAGTGAATTGGCGTCCGTGATAGGTGCCACCTCGCTTACTTCGCCTCTCCCCTAGTGGACGTACTTCGCAACTACAGCTTTACGGAGATTTCGCCCAAGCTTGGAACTCTTCATGAGGTAAATCTGCGATAAGTATCATAATCTGTGCGGTGTAATTCCATAGCTCAGATAGTATTTGCGTTATGCCTACCTCGATTCCTTCTATATTTACTATCACCCTAGACTCGATGTGGAACTTACCTTCAACAGATTTTATTTTGCCTTTGGACTGATGACGTACCAAGTGTGATCCATCCTTGAATACTGGCCGCAGTATCTCTACCTGAGGAGGCGAACTAATCTGTGCGTCCTTATATGTTGCATACTCAATAGAATAATCATGCTGGATATCAGAAGTATTTATGTCTGGTACAATTTGCAGGTTATGCTTGTCGCTGTTACTCAGTAGTTGCAATATCTCTAACCCATCTAAGAACCCTGTGCTCTCATGGTCTGATCGCATAAAAGGCTGCACCTGTTTGATTCTTGAATAGTAAGGCTCAGGAATATGTTTGATACCTTTACGTGCACTTTTCCAGTGCTGAGCTTTTGTGACTATTGGAAATTTTATTAGCTTACTATTGGGCAAGTCCTCGGTGTCTGCTAAGGGTGTTAAAACCGAAAATACCAAATTATCCAGAGCATTCCTTAATTGACCTATCGAGTCACTAAAAAGCATACTCCATTCGTCAAAAGGTGGTTCGCGTTTTACTTGAAGCTCGAGATGCCAGCCTCTACGATCTTCCGCCAAGACAATTTTGCTATCCAAATTATTCTGAGACCACTCTTTGATCTTTTCTGATATTTCTAGGCCAAGGTTGTCGGCACGCTTAAGCCTGACAAGTTGTTTATCGACGTCACTCATGTTCATGGTATATAAATCCTTAATCCTAGTTCTAAACGGAGTATGTGGTTCTAAGCAAAGTTATTACCACGAATACTAGACCAATTAGAAATAAGATAGCTTGAGCATATGAAGGTATAGGGCTGTTACTCTCAGGCATTTTATCGTTCATGTCGGCAATCTCAGAAAGTAGGACATCTAGCTCTTCTACTGTTTTTGATTCATCTCTATGTACTAAGCCTCCTTTGTCGTGTGTATGGCGTGCCCATTTTAGCCAGAATTCAGACGCAGAATAGAAGCAATATAGTCCTGCAGCTATTGATAGGGCAAACGAAAAAACAGCTATCATTATTAGGTTCTTAGGTGCCAAGTTGAGTTGATCGACATTAGACAGCAAATAGCCAGTAACTATGCTAAGTAGAAGAGAGCTAAACACTATTAACTGGCTGCTAAGCTGAAGTTTAGCCTTATTTGATTGATCGAATAGCTTTTCTTGATCTTCGTTAAAACCGTCCTTTAATTTGGATTTAAAATCATAGACGTACTGATAGATCTCGTCAGTTGTTTTACCTGCCATAGTAGAAGTATACACTTTATACAGATAACAGAGGTAGACATCTAAAACACTTGCTTTATCTCTATGCAAGCGTTGCCCCTCCCCAACCTTCTCTTCATGTGTGTTTTCCCCTGTACTTAGTGGGCACGCAAAATTTTTTAGTATTGGGTCAAAATGGCATCTCTTGACGATCTGTAATATGATCAATGTCCCACTTATCAATTAATGAGTCAATCTGTTCTTGTGTAATTCTACTCTTGTGAATTGCAAAGCACACAAGATGGGTTGCCCTAGTCATACCTACGTATGCCATTTTCATATTCTTCTGAGTTTCAGGGGGTATAGTAGTGGGTCTATTGCCGATAAGAATGTTTAGGATCCTGTCCGAATCATGTTTCCGGTTAAAGTAAGTTTCTACATAGAGC
>JAQGGX010000013.1 GCA_028289075.1 Candidatus Saccharimonadota bacterium
TAGATTGTAGTGCGAAGCGGTGACACTGACCAGGAAATGGCCGACTTCCTTAGCCGTACCTATCAGAAAGGGCTTGGTGAATTCTGGTACGTGAATAATCTCGACCCTCGTACGCCAGTTGATATCCCAGCAACTACTGATATTCCAATCACTCCGCTCGCATGCATTGGCGAGGGCCAACTCGTAGGACTTGGCGGCGGAAAAGACTCCCTGGTTACCGTAGAGTTACTACGTAATAGCGGTGCCGATGTCGCCACATGGAGCCTCAATCATCGGGAACAAATGACACCGCTCGTAGAGCGAGTAGGCCTGCCTCATTACTGGGTGGAACGCGAATGGGATTCGCAACTATTTACGCTCAGAGAACAAGGTGCCTACAATGGTCATGTGCCTATCTCGGCCATCTTTGCCAGCGTCGGTGCTATTGTGGCCGTGCTTTCCGGACGTCGTGACAATGTGGTTTCCAACGAGCAGTCCGCCAACGAAGAGACGCTGACCTACCACGGCGTTTCAATCAACCATCAGTATTCCAAGTCCCAGGAGTTTGAGCGAGACTTCCAGACGCATTTGAGTCACCAATTCGGTGAGTCTGTGCGCTATTATTCGTTCTTGCGTCCCTTTACTGAAGTTCGCATTGGCGAATTGTTTGCGCACGTCGCATTTGAAAAATATAAAGACGTGTTTAGTTCATGCAACAGAGCATACGTACATGACAGCAACCACATGTCGTGGTGTGGACAGTGTCCAAAATGTGCATTTGTGTTCATGATACTGACACCCTTTATCCCGCACGAAGATCTGGAAGCACTATGGGGCGGCAAAAACCTCCTGCTTGATCCTGCACTAGAACCGATGTACCGCAAGCTACTCGGTATCGAAGGAGATAAGCCGCTTGAATGCATTGGCGAGGTCAAAGAATCACGTGCTGCTATGCGTTTTGCCCAAAATCTCTATCCTGAGCTAAAAGACAGATGCCAGTTTGATCTGCCGGCTGATTACGACTTCCGCAAAATCAGCAGTCACGAAATGCCAGAAGACGTATACGAACTGCTTACTCTTGCGACTCGTGAGCTCGACGAGCAGCCAAGATAACGTTTTCGAATAGTGCGGTGACAGTCAGCGGACCGACACCACCCTTAACTGGAGTAATCGTCAGATCATCACGTTCGTAGACTTCAGGAGCAACATCACCGACGGTTTTGCCCTCTTCTCCGGCGACACCAGCATCGACGATCACGGCCTTTTCCTTCAGCATGTCTGGGTACAAGATTGCCGGACTACCGGTAGCAGTAATGATTACATCTGCTTCGAGTGTCATTGCTTTCAGGTCGGTCGTCTGGCGATCAGCCACCGATACATCAATATCAGAAGCTTTTAACATGCGTTCTAGTGGTGCACCGACTAATTTGCCTCGGCCCACGAGTAATACTTTCTTGTCTCGCAGGTCGATGTTATAGCCAGCGAGTAACCATAGAATAGCCATTGGCGTAGCGGGATCAAATATTGCATCCTTCCCAAGCGCATCGACATCTTTCTCGGGTGCGACGAGATCAACAATCTGGTCGGTTTCTTCTGGTCGCTCAAGCGGCAACTGGACAATGATGCCATGAACGGTTGAGTCGGCATTCAGTTCTTTGATCTTGGCTGGAGCTTCGTCCTGCGTAATTCGGTGTACATCGACATCGACCATGAGGTCTTCGCCATATGCTTTCTTCATCCGCATATAGACATTGATAGTCGGGTGATCGATGGTTACGACGATAGCAAGTTTAGGGTTTATGCCCGCTGCTTGGCGAAGACCGCGCACCTGATGCATCTGGCGTTCTTTAATAAATTCAGCGAGTTCGAGTCCGTTCAATAATTTCATACCTGTACATTCTATCAGTAAATTATCAAACAGGGGTTATAGTAATGTCATGAAACGTGGGACATCCAGCATTTTGGACTTTTCAACCGAAGTAATTAGCCTCCGTTCACTGCGTGGAAGGCTCATTTTTATGGCAGGAGTATCTGCATTTGCTTACCTGATGCCGGTGAGTGCCCTTGCTCACTTATCATTGTGGGGGAATATAGGTATTCCTTCGCCATCGATCGGGCTCACCCGTGCATACCATCACGTATTACATGGGAACTTCGCAGCTGCGTATCACCAAAATTGGCTTATTTTTGTCGTTATTGTAGTTGTCCTACTCATAATCATGAAAGATGTTTACAATGTTAGGTATCAGCTAAATCAAAGGATTCTTAATGGAAGACCAAAACAACAACCAAACTCCGAATGAACCGATAGCTCCAGTCGCCCCGGCAGCACCAGTAACACCAGTTGAGTCAACAGATCCACCAAGAGATTTCATCGTAGCATTACTACTTTCAATCTTTGTCGGTTCTCTTGGTGTTGACCGTTTTTACCTCGGTTACGTTGGTCTTGGTATTTTAAAGCTTATTACCCTCGGCGGTTGTGGTATCTGGACGATTATCGACATCATTTTGATCGCTACCGACAAGCTGCCTGATGCCAAAGGCCGCCCACTTCAGAAAAGTTAATGTAAACGTCAAAAAGATAACAGCTTTGTGCCTATTGCAAAAACAGGGGTAATTTGTTAAAGTTTCTTGGTCGCGAGCCTACGGGCTCGCAGATTCTAGATCAGCCGCTCAGTTGGCGCAGTTCACTGCAAAGATAATAATGAGCACCGTGCTTTAACCAGCTGTTACAATCAGCTCTGGAAAATGCACTGCACTTTCAACAATCATCAATATTTGGGCCAGTAGCTCAGCTGGTTAGAGCACCTGCCTCTTAAGCAGGGTGTCGAGGGTTCAAGTCCCTCCTGGCCCTCCAAGTATAAGCAGTATAAAGACTTCTCAACTGAGGAGTCTTTTTGTTTGCTATCATTATTAAATGAGAACAGTGCATCGTAAAATCGTGGGGGCCTTCATTTTTTCTAGAGACGGAAAGATATTGCTTGGTCATAACAAGAAGGGCGGCACATATCAGGGGATGCTCGTTATCCCAGGAGGCGGCATCGAAGAAGGCGAGACAGAGCTTGAAGCAGTCAAACGTGAGATGCGTGAAGAAGTAGGTATAGATATATCAGACGCTTCAATAAGGCAGTTGGAAGATATTGCAACTGGCGAAAGTGAAAAGACGCTTAAAGATACTAATGAGGTTGTACTTATGAAGATGAATTTTTATGATTTTGAAGTAAAACTTCATGAGGAAGCAAAGGCTGTTAGTCTAACGTTCGACGACGACTTTGGTGATGCTCAATGGTATACGGCCGCCGCACTACAAAACGCGCCCATTGGCCCGAACACTAAACTGACATTACAAAAACTTGGATTCCTTCAAGTTTAGTCCTGATAAGTTCCACTGTGGCCCTCCATATAAAAACACCTAGTCGCAAGATTAGGTGTTTTTATATGGCACGAGCTAATGGACTCGAATGCTCGACATGCCAAAGGGGTGCCATGGGTGAGAACTGCCTGCGGCAGTTTGCAAGGCAATCTTCCGATGCAAGCTATGCTTGCAATAGTGAAGTTACGGGCCTGCCAAAGGTAGGTCAAGTCCCTCCTGGCCCTCCAATCAAGGTTATACTTTAACAGAGATAATCAGTCTCTGTTTTTTGTTATAGTTAGTCTATGAAAAGAATAATATTATTCTCAACACTTACAGAAAGCAATCGTAAAGCCGTTTTAGGCCAACTATTCCCTGCCGCCATACAAAATAAAGTCTTCTCCTACGTACCAAGTAGTGGCGTTAAAGGTTCCGAGCCTTATATTGAGCAATGGCGAGTAATCACTCAAGAATATGGCGCACAATTCAATGTAATCGATAGTTCTGTACGTGACGCTGAGGAACAAAGAAAACTACTATCTTCAAACATTGTACTCGTAAGTGGTGGAAATACTTTTAGTCTTTTGAAAAACCTACGAGAATCTAGCTTAGACAAATCAATTGAAGAGTTTATAGAAAAACCAGACTTTGTGCTTGCAGGTTTTAGTGCTGGAGCATTGGTATTAACACCAACTATTGAAGTATGTAATCTGCCTAACTTTGACGAGAATCTTGTCGGGCTTGAGAGTCTAACTGGACTAAGCATTGTTGACTTTGAAGTATTCCCTCATTATGACGAGCATCTACAACAGGCTGTTCTGGAGAGCTATCGGAAAACCACAGCTAACAAGGTCCGGGAAATTACGGATGAGGATTATATAAGTATAGATCGCTAGATGCTCTTAGCTCAGTTGCGGTAACGTCTACGGTGGCCCTCCAAGCATAAGCGCTATGAAGACCTCTGTTGTGAGGTCTTTTTTGCTATAATCACTATATGAAATCAGTCCCTCTCGAAGACTTAACCGCAGCCTTAAGCAACTCGTGGTGCGCAGAAACCAGTGCATCACCTGATAAGTGGAGTAATGATAATCCTGCGCTAGGACAATGTGCTACAACCGCATGTGTTGTACAGGATTATCTTGGTGGTGACATCCTGAATAGCGTTGTCACTCTACCTGACGGCAGTACTGATTCCCATTACTACAATATGATTGATAGTAGAGCTTTAGATTTAACTAAGCAGCAATTCCCTACCAATTCATCATTTACCGAAGGCCAGTCAAAAACAAAAGGCTATGAATCGACAAGAGATTATTGCTTATCGTATGACGCGACACGTGAACGTTATGAAACGCTGAAAGGAAAAGTAGAAAAAGCACTAAACAGCTGACGATTTTATTTTAGTTTCAATAACGTCGCAGGTGGCCCTCCAATCCGGTTATGCTTAAACTCCTCTGTTTCGAGGAGTTTTTTGTTACTAGTGAGGATTAAATAGTTAGCTTCAGCCGTAGTTTTATTAATGCTTATGCTGTTATACTGAGGTAAATGCATCTTTACTGGGCACTGTCGCGAGCGAAGCTCGTAATTATCTTCATAGCCGTACTAGCTTTCTTGCTTACAGAGAATCCAGTTGCTCATGCGGCAACGTCTATTACAGCCTATCCCGTACCGACAGCCTCCAGTCAACCCAATACTCTAATACTGGGGCCAGACGGCAATTTTTGGTTTCCGGAAGTCACCGGTGACAAAATTGGCAAAATTACACCAACCGGAATCATCACTGAATACCCTTTGACGCCCGGCAGCAAACCGGCCCAAATGGCCATTGGTCCGGACGGGAACGTGTGGTTTACCGAAATAGACAGCAATAAGATAGGTAGGATCACTCTGTCCGGCATTATTACCGAATACGATATTCCAACCCCCGCTGCTGAGCCGGCCTGGATTTCGGCCGGGCCCGACGGCAATATCTGGTTCACGAAACGTTCTGGTGGGGTTGGGAAAATCGCCATGGATGGCACTATCACCGAATATCAAACCCCGAACGGCATGCCAGGACGCATTACAGCTGGTCCGGACGGGAACGTGTGGTTTACGAACAACGGCTATTTTATCAGTGGCCCTGATACTATCGTCAAGATTACGCCAAGTGGCACAACCACAGAATATGTAATCGGATCCGGTGTATCACCGACAAGTATTATCGCCGGGCCCGACGACAATATCTGGTTCACCGAGACTGACGCGGATAAGATAGGCAAACTGACTCCGAGTGGTGTGCTCACTGAATACGATGTACCGAGCGATACAGCGAGTTACCCATACGGTCTTCGCATTGGGCCTGATGATATTATGTGGTTTTCCGAATTTGGCTCTCACGAAATAGGCACCATTACCACTAGTGGCATCATCACGGAATATCATGTAGATATCGATACTATGAACAACCCCTTTCCTGAGGAATTTGTGCTCATGCCCGGGAATGTACTGTGGTATGCGTCAGCTCCTTTTAATCAGATCACCGTGCTGCGCGATTGGGGACCTACCGATTCCGTGACAACACCAACCCCGACTCCCGTTTCGAATCCATCAACCACATCGTCAAGTCCACCGTCTCCGACGGTCGTCACTGGCGCAAGCTCCGCAAAGCAACCTAGCGTATCTCAAAAGCTGTACGACGATAATTTTTACACAAGCCCAGTCGTTTCGCCTACCAAATTGTCAATTCTCCCAGCAGTGCCGTCAAGTTCTGAGTCAGATTCACCCTCGACACCCAACATCAAGACCCAGGATGCGCAGCATTTAACGAACAACTTTAGGCCCAGCAAGTTAATAGGTGTACTGCTGGCGCTAGTGGCGGTCGGGCTGCTTTTCCTACTTTTGCGGCATCAGCGTCGGACTTGAGCCTAAGCACAAGCTTCACTGTTATACAAATAGCTTAGCTCGGTTGCGGTAACGTCTACGATGGCCCTCCAAAGAAAAAGATCTACCTCGCCGTAGATCTTTTTCTTTTGCGCCAAAAATAAATTGAAAGTCTTGACGAGTTGTTTTTGGTTTGATAAATTATTTCATGGAAGACCAAGTGAAACTGCACGTTTGAATATATGTAGCCGTTCGAGTTAGTAAGTTCGTTTGTTAGTTAGTAGGCTACATCTGTGGGTGCAAGTCTTCCCGACTTAAAAGAGGCACAAAAGTGCCTCTTTTTTATTACTTATTAATCTTTGCTACTACTATTAGCACATGGATATACCCCTGACAGGATGCCGCCAGATAGAGAATGAAATGAATTTTTAGGAGGGCAAATGAAAAGATTGGTGATGACCCTGATAGGATAGATGCAATGCGTATTGAGGACAATAACCCACATTTGATAAGGAATAACGATTTATTATTACACTTCAAATGTGAATGTTCCGATGAAGATTGCGACGCCAGGATATCAATTAAACTGAGTGCTTACCAAAAAATACATGTAAATTGAGACGCTTTCATTATTAAGCTCAGACACCAGGTCAATGAAATAGAAAAAGTTATTCTTACTGACGATACTTACAGTGTGGTCGAAAAGAACAGCTCTACCCCTGTAACGGGAGATACTGAAGCTACCGTTCAGCCTTCATGAATTTATACCTTTTATTATGAAATTCATTAGGTTTGCTAGCGCCTAACACTCGGGTAGGTACCTCAAATCTTTCTTCTGCCCATTCTCGTGGATCTTCAACATATTGCTTCATTAAAAATCTTATGCACCCACCTAAAGTACTGACTCCATCATCCCATAGTCTTTTCGCTTCTGATCGAGTCATGTGTCTCACATCGTAATCATACTTTTGGCCATTGAGTCCTAATGTATCAATGTAATCCTGGTTAGGATTTGGCTTCCGAATACATCGGTATCCGATGCCTTTGAAGAAGCCCATGGTGATTTCATCTATATAGTCTGGCAATACATCTGTTATACCAAGCAATAAGCCGTCACGGGGGTATACATATCGCCGATCCTCTACTGGTACGGCAGTCACACCGTAGGGGCCGTGCTTCCGTGCCTGCCTCCATTTTAATTCTGGCTGCGCAGTTGCATGATATATAGCCGTTCGCAGCTCTTCAGCTTTAGGATCACCATCCGGCAACGTAGCTACAGAAGAAACGGTCAGCCTGTCTGAATATAATTCTTCAACTTCTTTCGAGACCGAAAAAGACCATTCTGCTTCAACTTTATTACTACCCTCCGTGGCGGTGAGATGCGTAGGGGCAATACCCCGGAGTCCAGCCATAGTAAGGCCCCATAGTTCAAGTTCTCTTGCTGTTACTTCTGTACGTAAGCGGCTTATTCCATTGTACGCTATGGTAATCGTATTAAGGAACCGAGGGTCATCAGGCCCATTAAACCACACTTCCTCATCTCCACCACTTTGTGGACCAGATGTTAGAAGTTCATTCTCTACGCCGATAGGCGAAATAGTCATAATACTTTCTATTATTAAATTATTTATAAATTTGTCAATACCTATTAGTTCTACACTTACAAAATAATCAGCGTGCATTCACCTTTCGTTGGAATAACGTGCTTTAATATCTGTAATGACTGAGCAGCCCCGGCCTTGGGATCCTTTAGAGCATACGAATGTGCTTGAGCTTGAGCCGTACTTGCGCGCACCTGTAGAAACCATCAACGGCCCCATAAGCGCCCTTGAACTCTGGGCTAGATTTGATCAAAGCCCCATCGGCCGCGACATGGACACGCAGCCCTATCGTTTTAGTGAGCAATTTGGCTATGACAGGCATCAGATGGTCGAAGACCTGGGCTACGATATCGTTCCCACTGATCACCAATTCATGACCGGCCTCTACACCGCGCTCATACTGGAAGGTGAAATGAGAGTCAGAGGCAAGCTGCCTATTCATAGTCAAGATGTTGGCATGATCGTACTTACAGGACTCATACATGATACTGGTGAATCTACCCATTCTGATATAGAGGCGGAAGTAGGAGCAGTCGTCGGTGACATCCCATTTGGACTTAAGACCGATGCAGATCGAGTAGTCGAAGCAAACGTGCGCCATGCCATATATAAGCGTTTTTACAGTGACCTTCCACCCGAAACGCTAGAGTGTATAGAAGCTATCATTGCCCATGAAGATACAACTATTTTTCATGATATGTATGAGGCGGCCCACACCTTGCAAACATGCGATACCGGTATAAAAGCATACACTGTACACAACAGGGAATTCTGGGCAATGTTCCCTGGCAAGGAGCTTGAGAACTTTACGTACAAAAACTCAACTCGGGAACCTGATGTAATAGGCAAACTAGGCAAAATTCACAGCAAGGTATCGCGTAATATTGGGCCGCTTGTCGTCGAATATGCAAGACAATTCGCGTTTGCCGATGAATTTACTAAAGAGTACAGCCAGTATCTAGAGATAGCTGCATAAGACTGTCCTAGTAAGCAAAACCACGGAGCGTTATTCATTTACTGATTCGTTTGAGCAGCTTTCCAGCGGCCTCTGAAATGCAGTGCGAATACCATGCAAACAAGTACTATCAGGACAATCAAAGAAGCCATATGATGGTTCTGCAATGTATGGTGCAAATTATGGCCATAGCGCTTCCCAATATACAAGTAAAACAAAATCCACGCGGCAGTGGATATAAATGTAGCAAAGATAAATACCCTATAAGTGATACCCGAAGTAGCGGCAAAGATCGTAATCGGTATACGCATGCCGGGTATATGCCGACCAAAGATAATAGTCCATACGCCGTACTTGCGGAATAAACCTTCCGCTTTGGCTATATGACTTTTTTCGATGAACATAAACTTACCTAAACCATTCACCACTCGTTTGCCGAATCGCCTGGAAAGATAGAACAAGATACTAGAACCAGCCAATACCGACACGAGAGCCACGATAAATGCGGATAATAATGGCTCACCCGTTGTTGTACTCACTTTGTAGCCCGTATAGGCCAAAATGACATCACCTGGAACCAAAATCGGTATACCTGCCTCTTCAATAAAAAGCAGCAAAAGCGGAGCAAGTATGCTCTGAGAGGTAATGAGATGTTCAAATAACTCACTCCATCTATCGAACCATTGAATAAGGTTACTGAACACTAGGCATCCTTCCGTTAAGAACAGACCAGTCATAAAATAATTTGCTACACTTTAAGTGTATGCGATTTCATGACAAAGCCCATCGCTTCGTTTTTCTTCTCATAATTTTCTGTCTCATGCTCGGAGGAGCCGGTTATCTGTATACCCATTACTATCAGAGTAAATCTCCCCATTCTCAGGCCGCATCCATAGACGAACCACTTCACCCTAATCAAGACAGCGCCGAAGCTCAACAGATATATCAAGACTCACTCAAGCCCGATTACACCATTCCACCCATCGTCAATGGGCTGGCTCCGGTAATCAGCCGGCTGCCGACCAAAGAACCGGTTGTGTTCCTCGGCATTGACGATGGCGCCAACAAACAAGATTTTGAACTACAAACGATAAAAGACAACCACGTCAAAGCTTCTTTGTTCCTAGCCAATCGTTTTATCAAAAACAATCCCGATTTCTTTAAAGGGTTTGTGAGTGCAGGATCTATCATAGAAAACCATACGATTAATCACAAACTGTTATCCCATCTGAGCTATGATGAGCAAAAGGCAGAGGTATGCGGTGAAGCAGATTTGCAAGAAAAGCAGTTTGGGCGGCGGCCCATTCTCTTCCGCCCACCCGGCGGTTCATATAACAAAGATACCCGACGAGCAGCCGCTGATTGCGGCATGAAAGCGGTCGTCATGTGGATCGCCAAAGCAAACGGCGGTTCTATGCAATATCAAATAGGCAACAAACTACGACCAGGCGATATCGTCCTGATGCATTTCCGCCCTGAATTCCAAAAAGATATGCAAGCGTTCTTAGATGCGCAAAAAGCAGCGGGTCTTCACACCGAACTCCTCGAGAACTGGCTTCCCGCCAGTAAAGGCTAACTACTGAAGAGGCCTGACAATGTTGCGGAATTCGTTGAAAATGTTGATATTTCGCATGACTGTCGGGGTATCGTGTGGCTGTTCCAGGCATGCGTATGCAAGCAACGACGCTGCATAGCCTGATGTAATGGCTTTATGTAACTCTGCTCTACTGACCGTAAAGAAACGATCATTTGCCTTTGTAAGCTCATAGACTGGGCTGCTACCAACCGTTCCTTCCTGGCAGGCATGCACCGCATAGGTACCGGGTGTTTCACTCGGCAATAAATAATTTCCCAGGCTCACAGGCAAAAAGTCATACCGCTGACTCATACTAAGCGGCGTACTCATACGCAAGGTCGCTTTGAGACTATCAACCGTGCCATGGCCGAGGGTACTGCTCTGTGGAGTGGTAGCAGGAAGTGAAAGCCGATTCGTGTTCTCTGTAATTGCTGCTATGAGCTGCAGAGGTGTAGCGTCCGGCTGCTGGCTGAGCAAACGTGTCAGCATGCCCCCTACAAATGGCGTGGCAAAAGAAGTCCCATTAATACCGCT
>JAQGGX010000023.1 GCA_028289075.1 Candidatus Saccharimonadota bacterium
AGCCGGGTCTATTTTTGCTATTTCCAGGAAACAGCGAGGAGAAAATGGCAATCCTCTAAAAGGAGTATCAGGACTAATAGAACCAGGATCTAAGCAGGCATAGAAGAGCCTTTTGCCTGATTCATTGAGCGCGCGGGCTGCATAAATCCGAGGATCTTCATAAAACCTGTGAAGATTTCTGAGCTTTATGTTGCGCAAGACCGGGCTAAGTGCGGTTTGTATTGACTGCTCAAAAGCAGTAGCAATAATAATTCTTTCTGGATCAGGAAAGGATGACTCTTCTCTCATTTGCCAGGCCTCTTACCCGAAATAGTATGAAACGATTTTATGCATATGGCAATGGTCCGGTGGCGATAGCTTCACTCTCACCATCGATGATTAGTGCCTGCGTGTCGGTGAGTGTTATGAGCGTTGGATCGTCACGGTGCATGTCGCGTGCCTTTTCGACTGCATCGCCGAACATGGTGCTGTCAGTGTGCGGCAAAATGAAGTGTGGTGTCAGGTTGAGCCCGTCATAATGGGCTTCCTCAGCAAATTCCGGTTCATCGGCGTACTCAATGCCCCGTATGCTGTTGCCTGCCACGATTGCACCTGCACTGTCGCCACCGTATACAACTCCGTTCTGGATAACCTCTTTGATTATCTGGTCAAAACCGCTTCGTTTCATTTCATGCCGCAGACAAAATGTGTTGCCGCCCATGACCCAGACAAGGTCGTATTGTGTCAGCTTGTGTTTAATGTCAGCTGGATCATCGTAATCGATGAGGTCGACAATGGTCGGGCTGATGCCAAGATTTTGCATATACTCACTGACGTCATTGCTTTTAAAATTTTTAGCGCGTGTGGCGTAGTAATCTTTGGCATTAGGAATCAATGCGGCAGTAACGTTGCCAGGCTCACGGCCCATAAGCTTAAAAAACGCTTCTGGCGTAGGAATGCGATACGAGGATAAATAGAGCTTCATAGCCTCATTATAGACCCGGTTGCCGTACCACAAGGAAGATTGCTTAATATATTGAAATAATTATGAAATTGTTGTATTATATATGCCCCATGCCTTATACCAGTACAGCCTCGAAGGAAAAGTACTATGCGGCTCTAGCTGAAGCTGAGAATTTCAATTTGCCAGATGACTGGCAAGATGGCCGCGAGCTTTTGCATGGTATAGCAATTGATCCTTCATGGACACCTGATGTCGATGACGCGATTAGTGTTGCCCGGTCTAGTGATGGAAACTATGAATTAAGAGTAAGCATATCTGACGTGGGTTCTTTTCTGGCTCGTAAGAGCGCAATTGTGAGTCATGCGGAAGAAATGGGCTGGAGTCATTATCGGGGTGAGCGAGTAGTTGACCCCATGCTGCCAAGACGAATTTCTGAGAACTGCTTGAGCCTGCAAAGGAGTCAGGAGCGACCTGTACTGACGACGCGTATAAGTATCAATGAGAATGGTCAGCCAATACACACACGAATAACCCGTGACCGTATAATCACAAAGCGTTATTCCCATACGGGAGCTAACAGAGCACTGAGACAAGGATACGAGAAATCTGAGCTCCGGGAGCTTGAACGAGTAGCGGATATAGCGTTCATAGCCCGGGGTGGAACTGAAGTCGAAGGCTTCGTAAGCGAAGAAGTCGAAGGCCGTAAGCTGTCACAGCACCCAAACCAAAGTGCTGAATTTATTGTTCGAGAGTGCATGGTCATGGCGAATTTCTGTATAGCAGGTTTTATGAAAGCCAAAGAGATTCCGGCACTCTATCGGAATCAAGCTTTGATGCCTCAACGTAAAAATGACCTCCCCGAGGAAGTGATTGATTTGCTCAGACGAAAATTGGGCTATGCGACCTACGATCCTGAGTCCAAAGGACATGTGGGGCTTGAGTTACCGACATACGCACATGCGACTTCCCCTCTTCGAAGGTTTTCAGACTTTGTTAATCACTGCAATCTGGCTGCCTACTTGGACGGCCAACGTATGCCATACCCAGTGAACCGCTTGGGTGCGATAGCTACGCGCTTAAATATGCTGGAAAAATCTAAGGAACCACAATGGCTGATCGAAGGAGATCACCGCATCGTGCAAGCTTTGCAAAGGGCTGCCTCTCGTTCCAGAAAATGACAGTAAAGTTCCGTAAAATTTAGTATATACGAATGATTAAGGTTGGAAGACGGCGCGGACGCAGTTGTCTTTCTTGTTTTTGAACAGATCGTAGCCTTCCGGCCCGTCATCAAGCGACATAGGGTGTGTCATGAGGTGTGCGGTTTTGAGTTCTCCGCTAGCCATGCGCTCGAGCAGCATGGGAATGTATCGTTCGCCATGCTGCTGAGCTGCACGTAGTGTGAGGCCCTTATTCATGAGCGCCCCCATTGGGAATTTATCGATTAATCCCACGAAGACGCCGAGGTTGAAGACCGTGCCACCTTTGCGACACGCCAAAATTGCTTCTCTGAGTGCATGTGGTCTGTCTGTTTGTAATACTCTGGTCTGCTGCTTGAGCTGCTCATAACGGTAGTGCAGTCCGGGCGTATGCGCTTCAAGACCGACTGCCTCTATGCAGACATCAGGTCCGCGGCCACCACTGCGTTCGCGTAATTCGGCTTGTATATCGTCCTTCTCGTAGTTCAGCACTTCTGCACCAATCTCGCGCTCCATCATGTCGAGCCGATACTCGAAACGGTCAATGGCAATGACGCGGTCTGCTCCGAGCAGCATTGCAGCTCGTGCAGCCATCTGCCCGACTGCCCCACAACCCCACACGGCCACAACATCACCCTCTTTTACTCCGCCAAGATCCGCTCCCATCCAGCCGGTTGGTGCGGAGTCCGATGCGAATAGTGCGGTTTGATCATCGACTTCATCGGGAATGGTGAATGCAATGTAGTCGGCATACGGGATGCGCACGTATTCGGCATGGCTGCCTTTGAACCCACCCATGGCGTGTGAATAACCGAATAGTCCAGCGGGATGTTGGCCCCACATCATTTCAGTAATCGCCGGGTTGGTATTGCCATTTTCACATGCTGAAAACAGGTCGTTTTCACAGTACCAGCAGCGACCACAGGCAATAACCGAGCAGACTACGACGCGGTCGCCAATGCTGTGTTTGGTCACATCGGGCCCAATCTCGACAACTTCACCCATAAACTCATGACCAATAACATCACCGGAGCGCATCGCTGGAATGTAGCCGCTGATTTGGTGGAGGTCGGAGCCGCATACGGAACTCAAACGTACTTTGATGATCATGTCTTGGTCGTTTAGTATTTGTGGATCGGGCACCCGATCCACCGCTAGTTCATTAATACCGGTCCAACAGAGTGCTTTCATAACCGTCCCTCCCCTTTTGCTCGTCTAGTTGCTATTTCGATCGGTAGGCTGGTGAGTGTCGTCCTGGTGGACGGCGGCTTGTCGGGGCTTAATACCTCGCCAGTTTCTATCAGCCACTGAGTATCACGTAATGCTTTGCGGAGTTTTCGGAGCGCAGTTTTGGGATCTTCGTCTGCTTCGATTGCTATGAGCCGTGCGGCAATCTCAGTACCTTTATCGCCTGGAGCAGGTCGGATCTCAATCTCAATCATTTCACCCAAACTGAGCAGTGGAGCGGGCAGGTCTGCTGTTCCTGCAATTTCACTTGCAGGTCTGTTTACGGTGATGACATGCCAACGCTGCGCATCGAACATAGTCTTTCGTTCGGCAGCTATCTTGCTGCGAACTGCTACCGTGGCTCCCCCGGCGATGAGCAATCCTCCAAATAGAAGTGTTTTCTTCTTCATGCCATGCCCCCTTTTGGCTACCTTAAACAAGGTGGATTATTTTAACTCCCGATGTGATAGTGCGTTAGGTAGCAGCATACGCTGGCATATTAGTGGATGCAGCGAGATAAGTTGCACGGGCTACTTGTGCCGTAGCAGGTTTTGCAGAGCCCAGTATGATTCCCTCGGTTTTAAGTGCTCATCCCAAAGGAGATTAGAGCTATATGAAAAATTATCGCCGTTAAGTGAAGCGGTTGATGAGTACGGTCCGCCAATGCCCCACACTGTAAAGTCAGTAACGTTGGGTTTGGTTATTATCTCCCGTAATACTTCTACGAAGTGTTCGGCTTGGCGGGCTGCACCAGCTCGCATAGTAACGTCCATTTCGGAAACACGAGCTTTTAAGCCCTCTACTGCGAGTCGGTCGATGCGTTTGCCGAGCCATTCTGGATTCATAAGGTCTCGTGGGATTTCGTAGACATGCCCCTCGAAGCCAATACCATCAAGCAGCCCTTTGTCTGCGAGTCGTTGGGCGAGTCGGAATACTGCTTGGAAACGGACCTCATCAATAGGATTGGCGGGATCGTATTTGTCCATGCCATAGTCGTTAATCCATGTTTGAATGTTTGGATTTACGTCCCGAACAACCTGCAAGCCAATTTCAAAAACCTTTTCACCCATGGCACGGTACCAGAGCGTGTCGCGCCACTTGTCTGTGTAATGCCCAAGTATTTCATTGAAGACATCCCAGGCATGGATTTTGTGAGGAGGATAGTGGCTTGCAACGGTGGCTAGATGATTTTCCATAACATCTCTCACTCTTCGTTTGTCTGTAGCCGTATCAGTTTGGAGTTCATTCATCCACTGTGGGAAAGAGCGATTAGGAAGCAGTGCATGACCGTGCACTTTCATCTCCTGGCGCCGTGAAAAGTCGACGATATCGTCAAGCTCGTTAAAGGTAAAGATACCTTCTTTGGGCTGTAAAAACTGAGGTTTGCCCGCATTTTCTGGAGTCAGACTGCCAAAATTACCGGCGAGTAATGCAGTGTATGTTTGATCTGACACGAGTGGATTCAGCGCCACAGCGGTACCGATCAAGAAGCCTGGACGCTTTTTGCTGGCAAGTGACTGGAGCCCTACGGGGCATTGCTCTACTTTTGTCGTTGATCTATCAACGACGGTAATCGGTCCGGTTCGCGGAATGTGCTTTATGTTGAACGTATCTACCCGTGATGCTCCGCCATGGGCATCTAGCCCGAACCATACGTTGTTGCTAGTTAATACATCATCAACTTCGACCA
>JAQGGX010000024.1 GCA_028289075.1 Candidatus Saccharimonadota bacterium
CAATCAGCATTATATGTTCGAAAAAAGCGTCATCAACAGACATACCTTTACCTGCAACATGCGGCTGGATAATAAACGCATGTTTGCCGAGCACAGATTCTTCAATACGAACATACCGCTCCGTATCAAGGTGCTTACGCCGTTCTACTTCCCCAAGGGGCATCCCCATACTTTCTGCTGTTGCGCGCGCAAGCGGCTCATGAGCACTGCCACTTACGATAATTATTTTGTCTTTTACGTCTTGTGGAAGTGTCTCGACTGGCATTTTCTTAAACCGTCATTATCTCTTGTTCTTTGGTCTTGGCAGTCGCGTCGACTTCGGCTTTTTGCTTGGTCATTGCTTCGTCGACTTGCTTTTCGAGGCGCTTAGCGTCGTCTTCACCGATTTGCTTGTCTTTCTTGGCCTGGTCGACTGCTCTGATTGCGTCGTGCCGGATATTGCGCATCGCAATGTTTGCTTCCTCGACCTTTTCACCCAGCTGCTTCACGATCTGCTGGCGGCGCTCAGTGGTGAGTGCTGGCACCGGAATGCGGACGACACGGCCGTCATCCATTGGGTTAAGCCCCAATGATTGATTGTCGCGGATTGCACTCGTGATTGCCTGGATGTTACTTGGATCAAATGGAGTAATCTGTAACAGCTGTGCTTCTGGTGCGGTTATCGTGCCAACCTGAATGATTGGCATTGGCGTACCGTACGCCTGCACAACGAGACCTTCGAGCATACTTGGGTGTGCCCTGCCCGTTCGTAATTTCTTTAGTTCATCCTTGAAGTGGTCTACAGCTGCACTCATACGCTGCTGATACGGTGTAATATCCATTTAGTCTCCTCTTATAATCTCTGTTCTTAATTTACCTTACTATGTATCCCGTCAAATTTCCAGAAACCTAGTCAGCAAAAGTAAAAGAGCCGACCATCACTGACCGGCTCTTTTATTTTTTATGCCTCAAATGAGACGCTTGCGAGATGAGCTGCTTACGCAACCTCACCCAATGCAATGCGGCTAAATCGGCGAACAACGATGTTCTCGCCAAGCTTGGCAATGTTCTCTTTGACGTACTGGCCAACAGTCTGGTCTGGGTTCTTTACGAATGGCTGGTCGAGCAAGCATCGTTCTGCGAAGTACTTCTTGACCATGCCTTCCACGATCTGAGAGATCATGTTTTCCGGCTTGCCTTCACCCTTAGCCTTTTCAGTGAATTCAGCAACAGCTTTTTCACGTACTTCGGCTGGGATGTCGTCAGAACTAACGTACTCAGGAGCAGTTGCAGCGATGTGCATTGCAACGTCTTTCACGAGGTCGGTAAACATTTCGTTGCGAGCAACAAAGTCAGTTTCACAGTTCATTTCAACTAACACACCAATACGGTTGTCATGATTATATGTACCAACAACACCGGAACGAGCTTCGCGTTCACCGCGCTTCTCTGCCTTGGTCAAGCCCTTCTTGCGCATAGCTTCGAGAGCTTTGTCAAAATCGCCATCTGATTCAACAAGTGCGGTCTTAGCATCGGTGATACCGACACCAGTCAGCTCGCGCAAGCGCTTAATGTCTTCAAAAGTAATATCTGCCATAGTTCTTTCCTTCCACCGTGAGCTTACTAATTATTTTTCGTCTGACTTCTCAGGCTTGTCAGTCTTGTCAGCTTTGTCTGCTTTCTTAGCAGCCTTAGCCTTACCAGCTTCAATAGCCTGGCGAGCGTAATCAGCAATCAGAGCGATTGTCTTGATTGCGTCGTCGTTTGCAGGAATTGGGTAAGTCGCGACAGTTGGGTCAGCGTTGGTGTCTACAACAGCAACGATTGGAATGCCAAGTTTTATAGCTTCGCGAACTGCATTTGTGTCATGTGTCGTGTCGATAATGAATACAGCACCTGGGCGGCTGTTCATGTTCTTGATACCACCATAGATGTGGTTCATCTCATCAATTTCTTCTTGGAAACGCTGTATTTCGAGCTTGCTGTACTTGGCAGCCAATTGGCCGTTTTCCATTTTAGCTTCGAGGTCTTTGAGGTGCTTAACACGTCCGCCGATTGTGTTGCGGTTGGTCAGCATACCGCCGAGCCATCGCTCTACAACATATGGTTGGTCAGTCGTTTCAGCAAGTTCCTTGATGACATCATGCGCTTGGCGCTTCGTACCAACCATAAGGATCTGCTTGCCGTCAGCAGCAGTCTGCTCTAGGAATCCAAGAGCTGTGTCGAGACTATCAACAGTCTTAGTTAGGTCAATAATGTGAGTTCCGTTTCGCTTCGAGTGAATGAACGGAGCCATTTTAGGGTGCCAGCGACTCGTCTTGTGACCAAAATGAGCACCAGCTTCCAATAGTTTTTTAATGTCTACATCAACAGTAGCCATGGTGTGTACATCCTTCCTCTTTGTTCCAGGTGCCCGAAGCGTCCCTACACGGGTGGCGCTCAGGAGGATAATTTCCCAGAACTGTTTAATTAATTACGGATTAACAATAACAGATTAGGCCCTCTTTTACAACCCATGCTGGTTGACTCTTTAGTAACAGGGGTGTATACTGCTCGAGTTAAACGCTGACTGCGGCATCGCTCACCGCTAACCAGTGATATCAACTAACGAGCAGAGAGAATGTATGAAAAAAGATATCCACCCAACTCAGTACCGCCCTGTTGTGTTCCAAGATTTGAACGACAACACGACGTTTTTGACCAAATCAACCGTCGCAACAACTGACACCATCAAGCTAGATGGTGTTGAATACCCTCTTGTTAAGGTACACATTTCAAGTGCATCACACCCATTCTTTACCGGTCAGGAAAAGCTTGTAGACATCGAAGGCCGCGTTGACAAGTTCAAAGCACGCCAGGAAGCTGCTAAGGCACGACAGGATGCCATGAAGAAAGCAGCAACCAAGACTCGCAAGAGCACCGAAACTGCCGACACCCAAAAGATGGGCACCCTCAAGACTAGCAAGCGTTAGCTACCATCTGATAAAACCACCCGCGCTGTATATAAATGCAGGGGGTGGTTTTTCTTTTTGGGATATACTTAAGGAGCAACAACTATGGAACAGAAAGAACAAGCACTTCGCACCGAATACCAAGCCCTGCAAGAGAGATTGCAGGACCCTGCTATCTTTAGTTCCAAAGAGTATCCTAAGCTTGCCAAGCGCCAGAGCCAGCTCGCTAGTACTTTGACGCTTTTTGACGAGAAAACCAGTTTACGTTCTGCCCGCGAACAAGCAGAAGAACTTGCAAATGCCGGTGACACTGAGATGGCAGAACTGGCTCGTATGGAGCTCGACGAGCTTGAAGAAAAAATTGCTAAAAACGATGAATCACTCAGCGAAGCACTGACACCAAAAGATCCCAATGATGACAAAGACGTCATCGTCGAAATCCGTGCTGCTGCCGGTGGCGATGAATCCAGTTTGTTTGCAGCCGAACTCTACCGCATGTACGTCCGCTGGGCTGAAGTACATAACTACAAAATTGAGCTTATCTCTGAGAGCCCGAATGAAGTCGGTGGCTACAAAGAAGTCATTTTTGCCGTGCGTGGCGATGAAATCTATCACAGCCTGAAGTTCGAAGCTGGCGTGCACCGCGTCCAGCGTGTCCCTACTACCGAGTCACAAGGCCGCATTCACACCAGCACAACCACTGTTGCTGTTATGCCCGAGGCTGAAGAGTCAGATGTCGAGATCCATGCAAACGACCTACGTATCGACGTCTTCCGCAGTGGCGGCCATGGCGGCCAGTCAGTGAACACGACCGACTCTGCCGTACGTATTACTCACTTGCCTACCGGCCTGGTTGTCACCAACCAGGACGAGAAATCACAGATCAAGAACAAAGAAAAAGCAATGGGCATTTTGCGTTCCCGTCTGCTCCAGGCAAAGATCGATGAAGAGCAAAAGCAGCTCTCTGACTCCCGCAAAAAACTTATCGGTTCAGGGGATCGTTCTGAAAAAATCCGTACCTATAACTTCCCTCAGGATCGTATAACTGACCACCGCATCGGCTACTCCCGTAGCAACATCCCTGCCGCGCTGAATGGTGATATAGACGATCTTATCGAGCAACTTCACGAATACGAGCGTCAGATCATTAACGAAGAGGCTTAAATGAAGATTCTTATCACTGGAGCTCCCGGCGTCGGCAAAACAACGATTGCTCACGCGTTAGAAGAACATGGCTATGCCGTTATTGATTCTGATAACGATCCTGGCATTGCATATTGGGAGAACAAAGCAACCGGCCAAGAAGAGGCATCTGCAAACTTATCGGAAGCTTGGTATCAAGAACATGACTGGAAGTGGCGCATCAATGTGCTGTACAGACTCGTTGAAACAGCAACTAACGACGTGTTCGTGTGTGGTGATGCCAGCAATAAATCGGATGCTTTCTTTCTATTCGATCTATTAATCGTACTGACCAGCAGCGATGATACGCTGCAAGAACGCTTAGAGTCACGCACAACAAAAGACTTCGGCAAAAAACCGGTCGAGCTGACTTGGGCATTTGACATGAATCAAGAATTAACCAAAGAAATTTTGGCTGCCGAAGGCATCGCAGTCGATGCGAATCGCCCAGTCGATCAAGTAGTACATGAAATTTTAAGCAAAGTCGATGAACGTAAAAAACTGGCTTGAGGAAGCAATTTTACGACTTGAGCGGGCCGATATCGCTACAGCTCGACTCGACTGTTTAGTTCTGCTGGAAGATGCCATAGGCATAAATCGAGCGAACATCCTTGCCCACCCAGAGCGTGAGATCACCGACGAACAGCTAAAAGAACTCGCATCCAAACTTGTACGTCGCGAAGCGCATCAACCGCTTGCCTACATTCGCGGTAAAACTGAATTCTATGGCCGTGAGTTTATTATTACTCCTGCTGTACTCGAGCCACGCCCCGAATCAGAGACAATGATAGAGCTGTTACTTGAGCTGGACTTGCCAGAAAAGCCCCATATTGTTGATGTTGGTACAGGCAGTGGAGCACTCGGCATCACCGCAAAGCTCGAGATACCGGATGCAGTCGTTGCACTTGTCGATATTGATGCTGCGGCACTCGGCATAGCTCGTAAAAATACCCGGAAGCATGGGCTTGAGCTTTCTTGTGTTACCGATAATTTACTCGAGCGTGCCCAGAGGCCAATCGATATCATTCTCGCCAATCTTCCCTACGTTCCTGATTCTTACCAGATCAATACTGCTGCGCACAATGAGCCACGCATTGCCATATTCGGCGGTGAGGACGGTCTCGACCTCTACCGCACTATGTTTACACAAATTGATACCAAAGAATCTAAGCCGAAATTTATCCTTACCGAATCTCTGCCCATGCAACACTCTGCACTCGCAGACATCGCCACCTCCCACGGCTACGCGCTAAAGACTTCTTCCGATTTCATCCAATTATTCACCCTAAAATAGCCTGTTTATTTCGATCGCTCCTTTGGAGCTTGCACCGAGTCATTTTTGGCGTAAAAAGTAACTCAGTAAAGCAGATTCCAAGAAACGCGCCGAAACTATTTGGTTCTTTGAAAAGTAACGTTCGCGACTAACCTTGTGGGACAGCTTCAAGTTTGGCTTTAATATTCATTTCCTTGCCATCCCGCATCACCGTAAGGTCAACATCATCACCAACGGATTTGCGGCCAATGAGAGAGTTAAGACTATTCTTTTCGTCGACTGGCGTACCGTCAATCTTGGTAATGATATCTTTCTCCTTTAGTCCCGCCTTCTCTGCTGGAGATCCTGGCAGAATAGGAGACTGGCCATTACGTGCAGGTGGAATGTAGGCGCCACGCTTCGTGGGCAAATTGTACTGGTAAGCATAATCATCGGTCAACGATACGTATCGAATACCGAGGTATGGACGAAGCAGCTTGCCCTGCTCAAGTACGCTCTTGATAAGTCCTTGCGCATCATTAATCGGAATAGAGAATCCAATGTTCTCTGCACTGCCAGCAACAGCAGTGTTGATACCAATAACTTCACCGTTAATATTTATAAGTGGACCGCCAGAATTGCCGGGATTAATAGCAGCATCTGTCTGGAAAAGATTCTGGAGCGTTTCAGTTCCGTTAGCATCCTGAGCCTCTACACTTCGCCCAAAGCCCGAGAGGATTCCAGCGGTTACAGAATTCTGAAACTGACCAAGCGCATTGCCAATAGCAATCACGTTGTCTCCTACTTTCATCTTACTGGAGTCACCGATCTTAGCAGGAGTTAGCTCTTTGCCCTTCTTGTCCTTCACCTTTAAGAATACAACATCAAGCGGGTCGCTTTCGTTGGTGCGGCCGACCACTTGAACATCGGTCAACTCAGTACCATCCGATAGCGTAATGCTAACGTTCGTAACACCCGCAGGCACTACGTGTCGATTTGTAATGATATAGCCGTCTTTGCT
>JAQGGX010000040.1 GCA_028289075.1 Candidatus Saccharimonadota bacterium
AATAATTACGAGGTCACAAGCGCCTCCTCTTGGACCCTCCAATTGACTAAATACCACGAATGTTGTATTTTTCGTTTCATGTCCTCCGGTCCTCGCTTTACCATTTCAAAGAATGCTTACCGGCATATAAAAGAAGCCTCGTTAGACACTGATTACTTAGCAGACTATCTGGATAAACGACGAATTCCTGAGGAGGAAATCGCTAAATTGGAGATCACAATAGACGATGCGTATATGTTTTTTGGGGCTGACGGCATTTATCTTGCGCGTGATATCAACGACCAAGCCAGCAAACATATCATCGGCCTGTCGCCAAGCCGTATGCCAAAAAGTATAGAGAAACGGGGTAAAAACTTACGACATGAAACAGAACATTTTGTTTATGAAATCCACCATCCTAATCACTGGCGCAACAGGAAAATCTTAATGGCGGGAGCAACAGCTATCAGTGGCTGTGCTGGGGTGGTGTTAGGATTACAGGTCGGAATGGATGCTAGCCGTAATCTTCCAATAGCTGCCGCGATCCCAATAGACGGTCTTGCTGCTATCGCAGCTATGGGTATGTGCTCACTTGCAGCTTTTATGTCAGCGGGTATAAGTCATATTGCATTTGGCCCTTCAGAAATTCAGGCTCAGTGGGCGGAGCACAGACGCAAATCAGAATTGCCGGACGATATACTCCAAATAGAGTTTGCCTAGGTTAAAGTTGCCATAAAAGTCCTACAATTAGAGATTAATTTAGTTGCGATAGACTTCATTATGATCCTCCAAGAGACTTCTAACAGATAACGATAAGTGCCGCCGACACGGTGGCATTTTCTGGGTATTATGGTATTATTTTTTTATGTCACCAGAACGACTACCCACCCGCCAAATTTATAAAGGAATATTAGCTGCTGCTATGGCAGCAGTTGCCCTTGTTGGATGTACCAACGACAAGGCTGACTCCCAGGGTGGTTGTGAAGTATTCCGAGTTTACGCCCAAAACCGTTGGGCTCCTCTTGGCACTGCCGTACGTGAAGAGCCAGACGTTTTATCTCCTAAGCTTGATCCAAGTTTTGCTCCGAATGAAGTTATTGCCGTAAATGGCTGGGTCGAAACAGGTGAGCCGGTCTACCCAACAAATCCTTCTCCCTGGAATAGTGGCAAGTGGTATCGTGTGGCAAATCGTAAAGGCTGGGTGAGCTTTGCCGGGGTAAGAGGCGAACCAACTGCCCCAGATCCGACGGGCGGCTTTTCTAAGGAGGGAGGCCAGCCTGCGCCTCTCTCTCCAGATTGCGAAGTGAGCATTAGGTCTACTTCTGATTGAAGTCGAAGATCCAGCCGTCATGGATGAAATATTAGAACATTTGGTGTGCAACGCATCCGAGCATGGCTGAGCGGAAGAGCGGAGTGAAACGAAACGTCCCACTGGATCATTCAGTATAGTAAATCAGCCTTTTCGGAGTCTATTTTTAATTTCCCCAGGTTTCACTGCGGGCTATCGCAGTGCTTGTGCTTGCAATTCGGTCACGTAAGATTACTATGAAATTAAAGGAGTTTCGATGGCAAGTCCTGAATCTGAATATGATGACTCATTAATTGGACCGCTGAGTGCAAGCAGAATCGGTGATGCACCTGTCTCGTGGGGGGTGTGGCCTAATTTTACGTATGCAGATGCAGAAACTGGAGCATACGTTGAAAAAGAAGCAGCACGCATCAGAACGGCTGCAAAGCTAATTCTATATGAGGAACTAAAGGCTCTCATGGGAGAAGTATCGCAAGGAACCGAACCTAGAAGTGTTTTGCACAGACTGACAGTTGGCACTGCAAGCATACCGGAGATAGCCGGTGAATGTAGTCTGCTTGTTTCTGAAGTTGAAAGGACCATGAACGCTCTTGATGCACTCGGAATCCTAATGCCCGCTGGTCAAGACCCTTTTGGCGAATCGCTATATGACATAAATCCTGATGCAGTTATAGCTGCGGCATGATAGTTGACGCAGGGAAAATCACGGGTAATGAGTCTATATGGTCATCTGGTCTTGTCTCATATAGATGAACAGCACCAGGGAGTTAAGCATGAGCTGGACATTCACTAAAGACATAACGTGATTCGTTTTACATTTAACGTTATGAAATAATACATAACTGTTATTATAGGTATAATCATTATCAAAAGAGGGGTTATTAATGCTCGTACATGTATTTAAGACCAAAGTATTGCCCGGTGCGGACGAAGGTGCCCTAAAGTCTGCAATCAGAAAACTGACCGCTGCCTCAGAAGCTTATGAAGGCCTCCTTAAGGCTGAGGTACTGCTCGATAAGAGTGGAGAGAATTTAGTGAGCTTGCTGCACTGGGAAAGTGAAGAAGCTGCTCTCAAAAATACCCCGAAGCTTAATGACAATCCGGGGTTAACTGAATTAATTCAGTTAACTGATCCGAGCAAACTTGAAGCGACGATGTACGAAGTCGTTGATACGTGGGAAAAGTAAACACACTTTTTAGGTAAAAAAGGCCCTGATATGGGCCTTTTCTTTTGCTCATACTTGCGCATAAAACTGCTTTGGCGTACAAGTGGATGCATGCTAGGCGTGTGGTACTTCCGCTTCCGGCGAACCACCATACTGATGGTTGCGTGCGCCGCGTTTCTACTGGGCCTTGTGCTCGCACGCCAACATCTTGAGCTTTCTGTCGCATGGATAGTTATAACGGGGCTCTTAACGTTTGCCGTATCACGTCAGAAAAACTTCTTAACGATACTTGTGGCCGCGCTTTTTTGCCTCTGTCTCGGATGGTACCGGGGGCAGGGATTCCTGCAACAGGTGCTGCCATACCAGGACCTCAGCGATCAGCGAGTTGTGATGAAGGTTGTGGCAGAGAGCGACGGCGCATATAACGATCGCGGGCAGCTTGAATTCGATGCGGGTAATATCGAGGTTATTGATCCGGAAGAAATACATTTGCCAGGTAGGATTAAGGTCGCAGGCTTTGGGGTGCCGGCAGTATTCCGCAATGACATCGTTGAGGTAGAGGGGAAGTTGTATGAGACACGAGGTTCACGGCAAGCAAGCATCGGCTTTGCAGAGATACGGGTGCTCGAACACCAAACGTCGTTTATTGACACGATTAGACGCAAATTCAGCACAGCGCTATTGTCAGTGCTGCCTGAACCGCACGCATCGTTTGGTCTTGGTATCTTGATTGGGCAGCGAAACACATTACCGGACGACACACTGAAAGCACTATCGGTTGTAGGACTGACGCATATCATAGCGGTTTCTGGATATAATCTGACGATTTTGGTCCGGTTCGTGCAGAGGTTGAGCGCAAAACGGTCGAAATACCAAACCGTACTTTTTGCTGGACTACTTATCACTACTTTCCTACTCATCACTGGCTTAAGCGCATCGATTGTACGAGCGGCAATTGTCAGCGGGCTGGGGCTTCTTGCATGGTATTATGGCCGCAACTTCCGGCCGGTATTGCTCTTGCTACTGACAGCTGCAGCAACAGCGGGCTGGAATCCACTGTATATATGGAGTGACATCGGATGGTATTTGTCATTCCTGGCCTTCTACGGTGTGCTGGTGCTGGCACCGATGATCGTCAAACGGTATTGGGGCGACAAAGAGCCAAAGCTGCTCACCAGCGTGGTATTGGAGACGATGTGTGCGCAGGTGATGACGGTGCCGATCATTCTCTATATCTTTAATCAGTTATCGTTGGTGTCGATTGTGAGCAACGCGATTGTCGTGCCATTGGTGCCAATCGCTATGGTGTTCACGCTCATTGCGGGATTGGGCGGATTGTTTATGGGTGTGCTGGCAGGGCTTATCGCCTTCCCGGCTAAAATACTACTGACGTATATCCTAGATGTTGCCAGTCTTATTTCTCGAATCCCCGGTGCACTCGTTCCGGTCAAAATAACGATGCTGCAAATGTTCATATTGTATGTGCTCCTCATAGGTGTAAGTATTGTGCTATGGAGGAAAACCATGCATAAATATGGTAGAATAACAGAGATAGAAGCTAGTTAGCACGGAGAGTTATTCATGTCAGGACATTCCAAATGGGAAACAATCAAGCGCCAGAAGGGTGCAAACGACGCCAAACGCGGCGTGTTATTTACAAAACTTGGTAACGCGATTGCACTTGCTGCTCGCGGCGGTGCTGATCCGGAGATGAACTTTACTCTGCGACTTGCTATTGATAAGGCAAAGGCAGCTAACATGCCAACGGCCAACATCCAGCGTTCAATTGACCGTGGTTCCGGTAAGCTTGGCGGCGAACAAATCCAGGAAGTTATGTACGAAGGCTATGGACCTGGCGGCACAGCTATTCTGGTTGAAGCGGCAACTGACAACTTGAACCGCACATACCCTGAAGTGCGTCTGGCGTTCTCTAAGCACGGTGGCAACATTGCTGAAAAGGGCGCGGTGGCATTCCAATTCGAGCGTAAAGGCATGATTCGTGTAGTTGGCAGCGGTGATGACCTGATGCTGGCAGCGCTTGATGCTGGCGCTGACGACGTACAGGAATCGGGTGAAGAATCAATTATCTACACCGATCCAAAAGAACTTGCTAAAGTACGCGACAATTTACGTAGTGCAGACGTACAGGTTGAAGAAGCTCAGCTGACCTGGGTACCAAACAACACGGTAGAAGTTACTGACGCTGCAACCGCTGGCAAGATCATGCGCCTGATGGATGCACTCGATAGCATTGATGATGTTACGGCAACACACGTAAACTTCGACATTCCAGAGGAACTATTAGCAAGCTAATGGGCCAAAAGGCGTAATGTGAGAATACTTGGGATTGATCCGGGCACTGGAATCTTAGGGTTCGGGGTTATTGATGTTGACCAGAAGGGTAAGGCGACACTCGTTGATGCCGGAGTAATAAGAACTCCTGTCAAACAAGCTGATAGTGACCGCTTGCTGACGATTTATGATGAATTACACGAGATCATCAAAGAACTGAAGCCGACTGTTATGTCTGTTGAAAAACTGTTTTTTGCTAAAAATGTGACGACTGCTATGTCGGTCAGTCAGGCCCGCGGAGTCGTGTTGCTCTGCGGCAAGCAGCATGGACTTGAGCTGTTTGAATATACGCCGATGCAGATCAAACAGGGTATTACTGGTTATGGTCGGGCTGATAAAAAACAAATTCAGGAGATGGTTCGTCTTATCCTGGGGCTGCAAGAGGTGCCAAAGCCGGACGATGCTGCGGATGCACTAGCTGCCGCAATCTGCCACTCTAGCACCGTACGAATGTCATAACCGTAATCTCGCTTGCCGACAATTATGGAGTCTACAAGAAAGCGGGCTGGTCTGAACCGTATCTTATGAGATAATAAAGCTAATGATTGCGACATTAAGTGGCTTAGTTGCCGAAAAACTGGGGGAATTAGTAATTGTTGATGTGGGCGGCGTTGGCTATGGCGTGCTCATGCCGCTCGAAGATTACGGCAACCTAAACATCGGCAGTCCAGTAAAGCTGTATATTTATGAGCATATCCGTGAGGTTAGCCATGATCTCTATGGCTTTACGCATTTGGATACGAAACGGCTGTTTGAGCAACTTTTGGACGTCAATGGCATTGGCCCCAAAGGTGCACTGAGTGTCCTAGGGATTGGTTCCGTCGAAGACGTTCGCCAGGCAATTGCCTCGGGTGATACGAAGTTTATTCAGGCTGCGCAGGGTGTCGGCAAAAAGGTTGCCGAACGAGTTGTCGTTGAACTGAAAGATAAGGTGGGCTTGGTCAGCACCGTGAACAGTGAAAGCTTCTTCGCAGGTACTGCGAGCGCAAACGTTGACGAAGCAGTGCAGGCACTCGTATCACTTGGCTACACACTGCCTGATGCAGTTACGGCACTTGTCGATGTTGATCCAAGCAAATCAACCGAGGAACGAATTAAACTAGCCCTGAAGGCGCGGGCATGATTGAACGAATTGTAACTACGAGCAGTACTCCTGACGATGTGACGGAAGTTGAATTAGAAGTCACGCTGCGGCCAAAAGATTTTGCAAACTATATCGGTCAGGAACGCTTGAAGCAGAATCTGCAGCTGGCAATATCAGCTGCCAAGAAACGCGGTGAACCACTTGATCATGTATTGCTCTACGGTCCGCCAGGGCTTGGTAAAACTACCATGGCGTCAGTGATTGCCCATGAAATGGATGCAACTATTCGTATTACCTCGGGGCCTGCCATCGAACGGGCAGGGGACCTTGCGAGCTTGCTGACGAACCTTCAGGACGGTGACATTTTGTTTGTCGATGAAATCCATCGCCTCAACCGTTCCGTCGAAGAAATCCTCTATAGCGCTATGGAAGATTTCAAACTCGATATTATGCTTGGTAAAGGGCCAAGTGCTCGCTCATTGCGACTGGATCTACCCAAGTTTACGATCATTGGCGCGACAACTCGTGCTGGTGCACTGGCCGCACCGCTTCGCGACCGATTTGGCATGGTGCATCGGTTAGAGTTCTATAATCCAGAAGAAATCCACAAGATTATTGAACGTGCCGCACAAATATTGAACGTACAGATTCATCCGGAAGCGGCGCAGGCGCTCGCTACTCGCGCTCGTCTAACGCCGCGTATAGCGAACAGATTACTTAAGCGTGTCCGTGACTATGCTGATGTTAATGGCGACGGTATTATCGATGCCAATATCAGTACGCAAGCACTGGGGCTGCTTGAAGTAGATGAACTCGGGCTTGATCCGTCTGACCGCATGATTTTGACGGCGATTATTGATAATTATGACGGTGGTCCGGTTGGTGTTGAGACGCTGGCCGCGCTCACTGCTGAAGAGCGAAGTACGATTGAGGACTTTTATGAACCATACCTTATGCAGATAGGCTTGCTTGAGCGCACCTCCAGGGGGCGGAAGGTGACCCATAAGGCGTATAAGCATCTCGGTAAAGCTAAACCAAAAGAGCAGTCATCACTTTTGTAAGGGAATCGGCTATAATAGAACTATATGGATGAATCCCGCTTATCTCCCCTCGGCAAAGCTTTGCTGCAACGTATTGAGTTTGATCCCGATGAGCAACTTGTTACTGAAATAAGAAAACACCCAATCGGACTCGTCATTATCTATGCATCCGGGCTGTCTATTACTGTGCTTCTATTCTTGTTGCTTGTTGTTGCTCCGGCATTGATAACTTCGCCCGATGCGCTCGGACTCGGTATCGACATTACTGCCATTCGACCGATATTAGTACTAGTTGGTTTCTTTATGACCGTACTGTCGTTGATCGCTACGGCTATAGCGGCGTACTTGTATGTGAACAATGTAGTTATTGTTACGAGTGAGAAGATTGCTCAGGTGCTATACCGTACAATATTTGATCGTAAGATATCTCAGCTGAGCATTGGTGATGTGCAGGATGTTACAGTCAGCCAAAGGGGTTTGCTCTCTCACATATTCAATTATGGAACACTTGTTATTGAGACTGCTGGCGAACAGAACAACTATGACTTTACGTATACACCTCAACCATATGAGGCAGCTAAAGCTATCGTTGGTGCGCATGAGCGCAACCTTGTTCAATACGGAAATTAGATGAGAGAACCGAGATAGGTTTCCTCATCGTGAGAGCTAATAGAGCCGCAACTGTGCCCGACTCGTTTCTTCATCAGTAGAGTAGACCGCCGGGGGTTGTTGCAGCGCGCTCTTGTGCTGAGCACTGGCAATCGTGCTTTCCGTCTGTCCTGATCACTTTTTGCTTACTTCTTCGATAAAAGTAAGTCGGGAAAACTTTCCGGAGGAAAGTGCTGAAACAAGAGGAGTAAAATAGAAGGCTACTTATTCGCTGAACGGATTGTCGCGAGCTTGCTTGAAGAGCGTTTGAACTTCTACGTTCTGATCTTCAAGTTGTTGAATCTTTTCGAGTGCATCAGCATCTATCTTTGGGCGCTGCACGGCTTTTAATCTCTCCGTCACTGCTTCATCGGTTGGCTCGGTCTGTGCAAATGTATTGATGCGCAGCACCAAGAACCCATAGACGAGCACGACGACACCGATAAATATAATTACCACGTAGCGCTTAACTTTGTTAAGCAAGGGGAGCAATGTTGCTGGTAGGGTTTTGAGATCTAAATTTTTCATGGCTTTATATACACGTTAATTACCATTCTGAAGCTAAGTAATCGAAGGTCATTTGGCTTTGGAATAATCTCAATTTGTGACACCTGCGCGGTACGACGGTTTTGCTCAAGCTTCTGTAGGAACTTTTGCAGATTAGCATAGTTCGCTAGTCTGCCCGTATCTGACTGTATATTAATCTCGAGTTGGTAAACTCCTGGTATGCCGTCTACTGTCTTTACCTGCGTAACGGGTGGAGCGGTTGGCGTTGCTGCTGTTCCCTCGGTCTTTGCAGCTGGCTTTGGTTGGGCAGCCCCAAGAGTAGAGGAAGGGAAACTAATGGTGCTGAGTACGACTCCACTTTCCTCTGCTATTTTGACCAGCTCACGGACGGACTTTGCTTGATCTTTATCCTGTGGAACAATAGATTTAGCGATTTTTTCTAGATCAGCATATTTGCTAATGTCCTTGTTTGCTTGAATCAACGCGATTTGCTGCTGCTCGAGTACTTTATTGGTGAGTTTGTATTCAACGAGCTTTGCTGATTTCTTTTCAAGCATGGCATTGCCAAGCACTACAGATACGATCACTGCAATACTGAGCACCGAAACCAATCCGATCATTCCAAAGAAAACACGTTTATTGTTCATGGCTGGACCTTTGCCTGCGAAGTAGCGTTTATAAATAGGAACGGATTGTTTTTCGTGAACAGGGCTTTGATGACGATTTTACATGGATACACGCCATCGAGCTGATTTCCTGAGTTGCTAGTTGTTGAATTGCAGTTAATATTTACGATGTCGGCTTTTTCGAATATTTTGTTACTGGAGTCTTGCAGGTTCAACTGTATCTGGGTGGCCGACTGATAGCTAGATGCAGCAGCGGATAACTCGATGCCACCTTCTATTTTATTTATATTGAGATTGGTTAGAACGGTGTTCTGCGGCATTGCTGCGCCGATTTGCTTGAGGAGTGCAGAGAACATGACTTGTCGTGACAATACCTGCACGACAAGCTTAAGGCTGCTACTAATATCTTCTACTTTCTTTTGTGTCTCTTCTAGTTTTTGAATCTTGAGTTGTTCCTCGGCTTGTACGATTTGAGCTTGGTACGATTTGGTCGACTGGTCAATGTATAACTGGCCTGCGAATACGACAATAAATACACCGATCACGGTCACGAGCAGCGCTCCTGCCCATGCAAGTAGTTTGGTATTGCGGCGGGCATACGTGAATTCTTCTTTCATCTCCGGAGGAAGTAAATTAATCACGCGAATGCCTCCTTGGGGTTAAGGAGTGCAAGACCTGCCACCGTCACGTACATTGATTTTTCAATGGTGTTTGGTGGCTGTAGCCCTGAAAAATCGAGATGCTGCCATGGGTCGCACATGCGAACGGGCAAGCGAAGCATGTCGGTCATGTGTTCGGACAGTCCTGGCATGTTGGCACCTCCACCCATAGTCACGACCTGGCCGATACGTCGATCAGAAGTAGAGCGTTCCTCGTAATAGCGGATCATGCGCCTGATTTCTTTGGCAAGTTGGTCAAGTAATGGATCGAGGCTTTCCTGGATTTCTTTTTGCTTCTTGCTTACCCCAAGGCCGTATTTGGTCTTGATGATGTGGGCTTCTTGCTTTGTGACACCGAGCTTCTGAGCAATAAGGTTCGTAAAGCTGTCCCCCCCGCCTGGTACGGTACCGGTGACGATGAGGGCTTTATCATAAATAGTGATGTCTGACGACACAGAGCCAAAATCAATCAAGATGGAGGGTACGTCACTTTGCTCGGCTTGCACGAATAATCTGCAAGCTGCGCTGATGCTGGTTTCAAATGCAACGGGCTCAATTCCCAGCAACTTCGTAAGCTGCATGTAAGAATCAACAACTTTCTTTGGTACGGCTACCGCGAGAATATCTGTTTCCGTATCGCTTTGGCGAACAGTAGCGTAGTCCATGTAAAGATCTTCTATGGGAACGGGTATGTATTGTTCTGCCTCTAAGCGAACCGCCTCGGCAAGTTCTTTGGTGTTAAGTCTCGGCAAGGTGATAGAGCGGGTAAATGTGCGTCCAGTTGGGATGGCGACTACCGCTCTACGAGTTGTTATGTCTCCAATGAGGTGTTTATCAAACAGTTCATGTGCGACTTTTGCGATTGCTTCAGGATCTACTACGATCCCATCTTTAATGGCATCAGGATTAAAGCGGCTTACTCCGTAGCCACTTACAAATTGCTTTCGCTTGTTGTTCCCGTCAACTTGCATGACTTTAAGGCTACTAAAGCCAATGTCTAGCCCGAAAACTGGTTTGTCCTGATAAAAATATCTGTTATTCATGCTGCCCATCAAAGCATAAGCGTCTTCCACAATAGTATAGCAGATCGTGAATTAAAACGATGCTTAAAGCGTGGGGATAGTATCGATCGGACAAGTGGTGGGCTGCGCGAGCGGTAGGGTATTCCATTTAGCGCGCATGTATTCTTCGAGTGCTTCAATTTGACGGCAGGTAAGTGCTTTGTCGTAGACAACAATTTCCGCGAAATCTCCGTGCATGTAGTCTATGCCACTCCCTGGCATTGCTCCACTGCGTCTACCGCCAATATATAGCTGGTCAATTGCAAAGGTGTATGGCGGCGTGCTTGTTGAGGGACTGATGGCATCCTTCTGTGCACCAGGGGAACCATTGCCACGAAGTAGTGAACTTATTGATGAGTTCTGTATCTCAAACAGAGAAGTAATCTGGAATGGGTTGCCAGCGCAAGTACCACCGCAAGTGTAGTCGGTTCGGTTTGTGCTCGTAAGATCTGCGTATACATTGCTGAAGCCATTGCTGCCCCCATTGCGCATCAGCGGGATAATACTAGTGGTACTGACTGTATCGCTCGTATTGCCACTACTCATGCCACTGATAATTCTTCCGTCTGTACTTGATCCTGCAAAGTTAGGGCGCATGACAGCAAGAACGGTCATTTCACGTTTCCCGGAGAGTGCGGTGTTCAGTGTGCTGAGCATATCGCCTCCAGCAAAACGTACAATCGGATGGCCGTTAATTTGGCTATCAACACGAGTGGGCGCTGTGCCGTGTGTGAATATAGCGTTATAGCCGTTACCCGACTTATCATTCCATTGGCCCACACTATCACCATTGACGGTTTGGGCGGGAGGAGCGGTTGTCGTGTAGGTAATACTGAGGCGCACACCGTCGCGGAATGCATTGCGAGATCCATTTCCACTGACGCGCGACAACGCAAAGCCCATGCGGCCGCTATTGCCGGCTCCAGTAGGATTCCAATTCGGGTTATTGACGATCTCTTGTACGATAGGAGATACGTCAAAGTTCACACGATTGCCGGGAGGAAAATTGTTGGTCGTAAACGTTGGTGCTGCTGTCGTATGCAAAGCGGGGTCGGTTAGCTTCCCTCGTATTTGATTCGTTCCACTTTGTGTAAATAGAGGAGCGTGCGGATTGGCGCTAGTATTATATATACCTTGCACACGGTGCGTAACTGGCCCGCTGCTTCCTGAAGGTATCCAACCGAAGAGTGATAGAGAAGCTGAGGTGATCGTAGCGTTCTTGGGGATATTCACATTTTTAAACACCGTGCCAATGTTTAAATATTTTGTAGTGTTGTTATTACACACTGTGGAACTAAACTCTGTGGCCGCACAGTTATGGGCGTTTAATGTCCAACTTTGCCATGAATTGTTCGTATGCGTGCCGTCATCTGCGCGTTCCTTCATAGTGTCTTGGGTTGAGCTGAAAAGATCCCAGAATGAAGTAGATGTTGTTAGCGTTGTAGTTGTTGAACCAGTCTTTTTGAGTGTGGTGGGGTCGCTGGAATCAAGCCATAATGTGGGGGCAAAATTATCAGGACTTTTACAGAGAGCATAGGTACGTACAATCTCTGAACGGATATCAAAGACGTACTGCGCCGTAGCGGATTGACGCGGCAAATACACGCTGCCTGTGCCCTTTACGGTTTTCTCGTAGCCATCCGCAGAAGTGGCAGTGACTTCTGCCCTGAAGGTGACACGGTAGCGATTGTTAGAAACCAGATTTTGTTCCGCGGTACCCGCGTAATTGCCGCAAGCTGCATTGTCGAACTGTTCCTTGGCATAGTCGACGGCTGCCTTTGAAGCTACCCGGGCCATCTGAATGTACGCTTGCTTGTATGCGAGGTTGAGACTGTTGTTGGCTTGCAGCAGTGCAGCGTATGCAACGACCGACATGATTACCATGAGTCCGATAATGCTTGGCAGTATGAAGCCGGATTCTGATGATTGTAGTGGGCGAATGCGTAGAATTCTCATATTATTGATTTAACTTCTTCAGTGTTAAGCTGCTCGTTGCGTGTATATCTTCGGCGAAGGCTTTATCCTTCAGCTGCAAATCGACCTTCACTTTGGTCGCGAAGTTCGGATCGGTTACCACAGCGTTGTTCGCATCGTAATAGGTGAGGTTAAAGCTGTCTAGTTTGTCGGTCACCAATCGGTCGGGTGGACAGCTGCTGCTTGAGTTTGGCTCTGGGCAGCTTTGTTTGAAATAGCTGGAACCACATGTGGACATTGTTATTGGAGCGCTCACAATACGTTTGTACAAACGGGTACCTTGGGCAAAATAAATGACGTTGTTATATAGCGGAGAGTTTTCCTGGATAACATCCGGGGTGCAACCTTGCGTATTGATATATACCGGCTGACGATTTTCAGAGCGGCGGTTGGCGGTAAGGGCGGGCGTAGAAATGATAAGAGTGGGCGGAGTGGTGGCATTGTTCCAGCCACCTGTTGGTGCATGATCATCAATAAGATTAGAGTTTATCGTGGTTGCGAAGCTGTCAGCAAAAAAGATGTCATCCTGCATGCTAAACGTAATGTTCTGTGATTCAACCTGGAGGTTCAGGAGCGCTCCTTGCTGAGTGAGCTGTCCATATTGGCTAAATAAGAAGCTCGTCATAACAATAATAGTCAGCATGAGGATGGGGGTCATGATGAGGACTTCGACGAGGGTAAAGCCGCGTTCTCGCATACTTACTGCCCTAGCCCGTTCGATTGAATAAAGTCAGCGTACTGAATGAGTCGTTGGCTGGGCCCGCTACCAAAGCGGACTTCTACGACAACATGCTTCAGGTTTCCCGACACGGTGTTGATATAGACTTTCCCGACTCGTGGTGATTCGAGGGTGGCGGGCAGCGTACTACTAAAATCTTCTACCTCTTTGAGCGTTCCTACGGGTGTTGTTGCAGGAAGGGTGTTGAATGTTTTATTTTCATATTCTTGTACTTTTGCGAATGCGATGCTGTTGGATTTGGCGATGTCGACAGCTTTTTTATTAATACTCTGAATGGTCGTAAACGTCACCATAAATGCACAGAAATCTACGACGATAATAATCATTGTAAAGAG
>JAQGGX010000050.1 GCA_028289075.1 Candidatus Saccharimonadota bacterium
AGCACATTGATATGAACTCGGGTAGACAAATCCTGCGTATCACCGCTGCTGCGAACGCTATACTGACTATTTTCCGACCATTTGTTGGGAATGCAGGATCCGCATTAGCCGTTAATGTAGCCAATGAAGCCGTTACTGTGGGCTACCGCATGCCCTATATGAAAGGCATGTATGCAGCGGCAGATGACCTTCCTGGACTGCGGATTGTGTATCTTGTCAGTATGGAGGTTATCGGCAATATCGCTAAGGGTACGGTCTGGTTTATGCTTGCCATACTTGCAATGGGTATTGGCCCGCGAACAGCTATGACAGTAGGCTTTGCAATAGCTATGGTCGCGTCACTCGTGGTTATGACTGAAACATTTAAAGCACTGAAGCCAAGGGATATAATCAAACATCATGAACAAAAAATACCTGCACCATCTCTGGGTTAAGTTACGGCCACTAAGCTATTGGTACTTCCTGGCAGCATTTCTGGTAAGCAGTGCTGTGTGCGTTGCTGCACTTCGTCAGAATAATCTCACCGTACTCCACCTAAGAGACGAAGTGTTAAAAGTAGATCAGCAGAACGGTGATGTAGAGGCAGCCTTACGTGAACTGCGCGCGTATATGTACTCTCACATGAATACCAATCTTGCCAGTGGTCCAAATGCCATTAAACCCCCGGTACAACTTAAGTATCGTTACGAGCGTTTGGTCCAGGTAGAAAAGGATAAAGTTACCAAAGATAGCGGAAAGATTTATACCGATGCCCAAGAATACTGCGAACGAACAGTACCTGAAGGCTTGTCGGGCAGAGGACGCGTGCCATGTATCCAGGAGTACGTTGCGCAACGTGGCTTCAAAGAGCAGCCTATTCCAGATTCTCTGTATAAGTTCGACTTCGCCTCGCCTCGCTGGAGTCCAGACCTAGCGGGCCTCAGTATGCTTGCCAGCGGTGTATTTCTCTTGTTGTTCATTGTCCGCTTTGGACTTGAACTATGGCTTAAGCATAGCCTTAGGGATTAGTAAGGGAACTTCTGTACAACTGAGTCTTCGCGGCGCTTTACAGATGCGTTTACGCACAGCCTGTGGCGCTAGCCGACCGCATCGATTCAGTAATACTTGTTCCCAGTGTTAATCAAGCCGGTAAAGCTGCTCTGAAAGAGGGCGCCGACATTCATTACGAAATAATTTATTCCTTGGCGAAAGAAAAACACCCCAGGTTGCCCCGAGGTGTTCCGTACCATTCCGCTAGAACTACGGCTTCTTGGTAGTAGAAGTGTTCGTGTTTGTAGTAGTTGGGTTTGTAGTGCTGGTGTTCTGCTGCGTGCCAGTTCCTGTTCCGGTTCCAGTTTGCGCAGGTGTGTCACACTTTTGACCGTTTGGATTCTGCTTAACGTATTCGGCGACTGCCTTAGCAACCTGACCGTCGTCTTTCAAGTTTTCCCAGAAGATAACTTGCTCACGGTTGATAACCATAGAATCTTGTGGGCCGTGCAATTCACATCCAAGCTTAACGAGTGAGATGTCGTTGTTAGCTGCTTGAGTGGTCTGCTGGTTTGGCTGTACTTGCTGATTAACGCGCAAGTAGTAGATGTCAGACACCTTCATATGATCACTATTCAGGTTCTTAATACGGCCGAAGTAAACTTGTCCACCGTTCAAGAAAACTGCCTGAAGCTTACTCTTGTCTACGTTCTTAGCCTCTGCATTTGCACCGTTTGTTGCGATAGAAATGAGTAGTGCAACAACAAGAATAGTTCCAGAGAAGAGCAACGCTACCGATGCCCAGCGTAGCCATTTCCATACGGCTGCCTGATCACTGTCGTTTTTATTATTGTGTGGTGCAGCGGGTAAATTAGTTGAGTTTGTACCCGAGCTGACCGGCTGATGAGCTGCTTGTGGCCTGTTGCCACGATTCATCCAATCCATTGTATAGATCCACCTTTGTTTAGTTCGTTACTAGAAGTAGTGTACTGCATTTATTGGACTCCTTGCAATACTCTTATGCTAACAGAGGTAATTATTGGGTTTTGGGGGTGTCTCCAGAGGTGGATTCCAACAATTGTTATTGACAAGCTGAAATGCTCAAGAGTATGTTAGGAGTACCATTACTAATTACAAGAGAGGGAGAGACTGTAGCAATGGCTTACAAGCACACAAACTCTAAGGGCGTAACATACTACTTGAATTCCAAGGCTGTTATACTACGCGGCGGCAAGGAACAAGTAATTTACTACTTCAGCAAGGACGAGCGTCCAGAAGCAGTTACCGCAATTCCTGACGGAATGATGGTTAACGAAAACCCACGCAACGGTTTCTTGACTGTAAAGCGCAAGTAATCAGACTCGCACATTTGCTGTAAAACACCTGAGGTCCCGGCCTCAGGTGTTTTTAAAGTTGCAAGAGGTGCTACCATAGTATTTATGACAAAAGTGAAGACAAAGGTGATCCTTGAAGTACGTGATCTTAAGAAGACGTACGGCAAAAACATAGTCGTAAAAGGCATCAGCTTTGACGTACAAGAGGGAGAAATCTTTGGGATATTGGGTCCCAATGGAGCGGGCAAGACAACGACGCTTGAGATGATTGAAGCGCTCCGTCCCATTGATGGGGGTGTAGTTATGCTTGATGGG
Organism: Candidatus Saccharimonadota bacterium; assembly: GCA_028289075.1. Classification (GTDB taxonomy): domain Bacteria; phylum Patescibacteriota; class Saccharimonadia; order Saccharimonadales; family JAQGGX01; genus JAQGGX01. The sequence continues at coordinate 2,619 of JAQGGX010000050.1, forward strand.
CTCAATGTGGCCGAGCAACCTGGACGGGTCAAAGAGATTATTGGCGTACAGCTCCAGAGCACGTCTTTTTATGACAAACTAACCCTTGTGGAGCTTTTGCGTATGTTTGCGGCCCTATACGGTGTCTCTGTGCGTCCTATGAAGCTTCTCAGGGAGGTCAACCTCAGCGATAAAGCAAAAAGTGACGTGCCAAAATTGTCCGGCGGCCAAAAACAGCGCTTTAGCATCGCCGCAGCACTCGTCAATAAGCCACGAATTCTATTCCTGGACGAGCCAACTACCGGTCTGGATCCGCAGGCACGCCGTAATCTCTGGGAGCTTGTACAAAATATTCGAGACAAAGGCATTACTGTGATTCTCACCACACACTATATGGATGAAGCGCAGCTGCTCTGTGATCGGGTCGCAGTTATGGATGACGGCAAGATTATTGCGCTTGATACCCCACAGAATCTTATTAAAAGTCTGCTTAAAAAGGGTTTCAAGAAAGATGTTGAGATCCAGCGCGCCAACCTCGAGGATGTCTTTATTGACCTCACCGGGAAAGATTTGAGAGAGTCATGAAACGTTATTTTAAAACAGTTTGGTCGCTCGCCATGTACTTCTCCCGACGGTTTTTCCGTGATGGTGTGGCGTTGTTCTTTACCTTTTTATTTCCGTTGATCTTTTTGCTTGTGTTCGGAGCCCTCAATCGTGGTAGCGGCAATATCAGCTTTGACATTGCGCTCCTGAATCATTCAAACACGGACTTTTCTCACTCATTTGTCGAGCAGGTAAAAAAAGAAAAAGTGGTGAAGGTAAAAGAGAAGATTACCTCAATCGACGAAGCCAAAGAGCTGATGGGACGTGGCGAAATCGATACTATCCTGGAGCTACCACCTGATTTTGGTAAGACAAACGAGCAGGGTATCCCGAGCGGCAAAATGATCGTCTATTACGAAGAAGGTTCGCCGCAAAGCGGCCAAACATTTGCCTCAATCATGCAGAGCGTTGCGAAGGGTATCAACAGCAAATTTGTCAGCCAACCTGAGCCAATTACGGTGCAGGCGCAATCAACCAAAACGGCCAACCTCAGCTCGTTTGACTACGTATTTGCCGGACTAATCGGTTTTTCAATCCTGAGTATCGGTATATTCGGTATGGCGAATGGGTTTGCTGCCGATAAAAAGACCGGTGTACTCAGGCGCCTTCGTGTTTCGCCGATTAATGCCTCGCAACTTATCCTGGGCACTGCACTGCATTATCTGTTCATAGGCCTCATGACTGTAGCGCTCATGACCATAGTGGCTTTGATCATCTTCAATTTCAATATGAGGGGAGACTATTTTACCTACACTATTTTCTCCGGCTTAAGCATTATCCTGATGTTTGGGTTTGGACTGGCGATTGCCGGCTGGGCCAAGAATGAGAATCAGTCAGCTCCGCTATCCAATCTTATTGCCTTTCCTTTGATGTTCTTGAGCGGCGTGTTCTTTCCCCGGTTTCTCATGCCTGAATGGCTGCAAGGTTTCTCGGCACTCTTGCCACTGAGCCCGATCGTTGATGGATTGCGTCTGATTACAACCGAAGGGCGTACATTGTTTGAGCTCGGACCGCAGTTGTTGCCGATAGCGATTTGGACAGTTCTAATTTACTTATTAGCATTCCGTATCTTCCGCTGGGAATAGCCTAGACCACAGCAGCGCCCTAATAGCCTCGCTTAGTCGTATATCGCGAAGTATTAATGGTTGTTTGGTACTATAGAGGTATATGAAAGCTGTAAGCGCGCGACAAGTTCAGATAGCTGCATGGATCATCAGTATCGCTGCGTTTGCGTTGGCTGCTGTGGCGTGGGCTCAGATGAACCAAGGGTATATGGGTATGCAGGTGCTCTCCCCGTACCAGATATTTCCACTGTTCGGACTGCT
>JAQGGX010000006.1 GCA_028289075.1 Candidatus Saccharimonadota bacterium
TTTGGATAGGCGAACTTGAAACCGAGTTCTTTATTCGTATATTCTACGTAGCCGTCGGGTACTGTAACGGCTGGCGTAGTCGCTTTTGGTGTTGGTACAACAGCTGGCACAGCTACAGCTGGGACAATAGCTGCCGTCTGCTTCGTGTCTTTCTTAATAAAATCAAATGGTGGTTTGAAACCGAGGTTCAGTATTTCCGCATCAGCAGCAGCCGCGAGACCAACAACACCGACAAGCACTATCACTAAGCTAATAACAGCTGCGCGCATATTACGCTTACGAGCTGGCGGCGTAATATTCAAAAAATACGTTTTATCCTCGATGAGCTTATCTAACGCTTTTTGCTTCTCTTTGTCCTCTTTTGATACATTACCATCTTTTTTCTTGCCCGCCGCTTGTTCGGCTATAGCATCAACGACGGCTGATTCGCTTGAGGACAAGTCCTGAGGATTCACCTCTGGCTCTTGTGAGCTGTCATTTGCAGGCTTGGGTGGAGTTTCTTTCTCTTCTGATGGAGGAGTGATCGTTTTGCTGCGTGTTGGCAGCTTCATTGGCTCTTCAGGGACCTCAGGTGCAGCTTCTTCTTTCTTTTCAACCTCCGGGCCCACCATTGTATGATCTTGCACCATGGTCTTGTGGCCAAGGATTAAAGGACGGCTTGAAGCATTTGCTGCTGTTTTGCCAGGTTTTGACACGTCAAACACTGACTTGTTGTCTTTGCCGCTATTTGTTGCCATCTTCATCATCTTCCTGGTGTCTTAGTCTGTAAGCTGCATCTACAATTCCAGAAAACTTGTGATAATTGAGGCTCGCGCTGCCGACAAGCACACCATCGCATCCTTCGACCGCCAAATAACCGCTGACGATATGGTCGTCAACGCTGCCACCGTAGAGTACACGGATACGTTCGGCAACTTTTTTACCGTAGAGCGAGGAGACTTGCAAGCGGATAAAGTCTAAGGCTTTTTTAACGTCGTCAGGCTTGGCCAGTTCGCCACCAAAAGTGCTGATTGCCCAAATAGGTTCGTAGGCAATAACCACATTTTCAACATCTTGACTGGTAAGGTTGGCAAGCGCACTAACAACTTGGTCATGCAACACTTGGCGCGTTTCACCCGCGCGGCGCTCTTGCTGTGTCTCTCCGACACAAATGATCGGCGTAATGTTGTTGCGTACTGCAGCTGTTACTTTGTCGCGGACGATTTCGTCAGTTTCATGAAAATACAAACGTCGCTCCGAGTGGCCGACGATTACATAATGTACGAGATCTTGTAACATCGTAAAGCTGACTTCGCCAGTAAAGGCACCTTCATCCTTATGATAGGCGTTTTGCGCAGCCAAGCGGAATTTGCGGCGGTCGATCTGCATACTGAGTGGTTGGAGCACCAACATACTTGGCGCTAAGACCACTTCGATATTGCGATGGATTTTGATTCGCTCGTGCAAACGGTGCAGCAGCAAACTCGCCTGAGAAGTGTTCAGGTGCATTTTCCAGTTTGCGACGATTAGGGTTCTACTCATTTTGGTTATGCTTTGACCTCATTGTACCTTACATTTACTCTTTATTCCAAAGGGCCTCTACGCCAGGGAGCTGCTTGCCGCTCATGAGCTCCATGCTAGCGCCACCGCCGGTTGAAACATGGTTGAAGGAACCGACCAGCTTTCGCTGTTCGACATAACCGGCCGTATCGCCACCGCCCACAACGGTAAATGGCTTATGACCATATTCACCGAGCATGGCGTCGACAATAATGTCCGTACCGTGCGCAAATGGGCCAATAGGTCCATGCACGCTTGGTGTTTCTGTGACACCCATTGTGCCGTTCCAGATGACGGTATTTGCCATCTGCATGCCACCAGCAATGAACGCACCAGAGAAAGGACCAATATCAAGGATAAGTTCATCATCCTCTACTTGACCAGTTTTGCGATCTGGATTCTTTGGATAGTTCTCAATAGTGGCAATGACATGCGCATCCCAGTCAACAATCCGGGTATGGGCATTTTTGTCCAAACTCTTTGCAACCACCCCATCCTGCGGCAGATAGAATACAAATCGCTGTTCTTTGGACTTTTTACGAGCCTTTTCGATGATGTCTTTGGCAAGTGATACTTCACTGGGTTCGGCCAAACTCTTGCCTATGTCGATGCCCTCAGCAAGTAAGAACGTATTGGCCATAGCCCCGCCCACTGCTACAAAGTCGGCAATATCTATAAAACGATTTAGTATCTCGATCTTGTCAGAAATCTTTGAGCCGCCAATGATCGCAACTAATGGTCGCTCGGGATTGTCCATAACGTTAGTGATGGTATCGACTTCTTTTTCGAGTAATAAGCCTGCTATTCCTGGTATGTGGCGAGCCACTGCGCTGGTTGATGCATGCGCACGGTGCACCACGCCAAAGCCGTCCTGGACAAATACTTCCGCGAGTTTGGCTAAGCTCTTTCCGAATTCGTCATCATTTGACTCTTCTTCTGGATGAAAGCGGAGGTTTTCGAGTAATAGCACTTGTCCATTCTGTAATTGGCCTACCGCCCCTTCAGCAATGGGACCGACACAATCAAGTGCAAAGGCCACATCTTTTTTGAGTAGCTCCCCCAAACGTTCCGCAACAGGAGCGAGAGAAAATTCAGGATTTGGTTTGCCGTTAGGACGGCCCAAATGAGAGCAGATAACGACTTTGCAGTTTTGCTCTAACAGAAACTGAATAGTAGGGAGTGATTTCTGAATACGGTAATCATCGGTGATTTTACCATTATCAAGCGGCACGTTGTAATCAGCCCGCAGTAGCACGGTCTTGCCCGCAAGGTCCCACTCACGAACGGTACGTTTCCAGAAACTCATACCCCACCCCCTTATTTATTCTTATTCTATAGGATTTATTAATTTTTGTGCAAAACTCAGGAAAAACTACGAAGCGCACGTAGGCGTATAGACATACGACAGGTGAGCATCGCAAAGTTTTGACAACGAAATGTGCAAAATCAATAGATCCTACTCGATGACACGAACTTTAATAGTGTCGGTAGTCCCCACTACACCAGGATACTGGCCGGTAGCAGTTACAATCATATCGCCCTTAGCAAGAACCTTGTTATGACTCAACCAGTCAGTAAGCTTGAAGGCAGCTAGCTTGTCGTCAGGACGAACATAACTCTTTGTGCCATATACAATAGCCATTTGTTGCGCTACACGCACATCAGATGTCACGGCAATAATCGGACGAGCAGGACGGCGAGCAGATAGCTGCAGCGCAGTCGCACCAGACTTAGTTTCAGCCACAATCGCAACTGCACCGAGGCTGTCAGCAAGCGTCATAACTGCGTCAGAAATAGCACCATGTTTGGTATGATCAGAATCATGTTCTGGGTAAGAAACGGTGTAGGGAGCATTCGATTGCGTATACATAACAACGCGCTTCATAACCTTTACGGCCTCAATAGGATACTGACCATTGGCGGTTTCGTCGGATAGCATCACCGCATCTGCACCGATAAGTACCGCGGTTGCGACGTCAGAAACTTCTGCACGGGTTGGCTCCGGCATTTCAGTCATACTAGCAAGCATCTGCGTTGCAACGATAGTTGGTCGGACATACTTGAGCCCCAACCCAACGATCTTGCGCTGTACGATTGGCACTGATTCCGGTTCGGTTTCGATAGCCAAGTCACCACGGGCAACCATAACTGCATCAGCTTCACGTACGATTTCTTCGATGTTGTCGACTGCGGCTTTGGTCTCAACCTTAGCAATGATCTTGGCGTTACTACCGAGGTTACGGAGCATGGTTCGCAAATTACGGATATCTTCCGCATACTGCACAAAGCTGAGCGCTACATAGTCCATATCGTGAGTTGAACCGAATGCAATGTCTTTCTTGTCCTTTATAGTGATGATGTCACCCTCAAAGTCGGTGTCTGGCAGGTTGATGCCTTTGCGCTTGATTAAGATCCCGTCGTTTTCAGCACGTGCATGGACAATGCCGTCTTTGACGCTGGTGACAGTAGTGCGAACTTTACCGTCGTAGAGATAAAGGCGTTCACCGCGCTTTACTTTCTTGGACAGGTCATACTGGGTTGGAATGTGCTTGGAGCGCTCGTAATCGGCATTGTACTGAAAGGTCAGGCTCTGGCCGGTCTGAACATTGATAATGCCATCAAAGTCGCCTAAACGGATCTTTGGACCCTGAAGATCCTGGATGATAGCAACGGGTTTGCCGTATTCTTTCTCTGCCTTGCGAATCCATTTGATTTGTTCTTCACGCTCTTCGTAATTGCCATGGCTGAAGTTCAGCCTAATTCCATTAGCACCGGATTTAATAAGCTCGAGAACGCTCTCGTAGCTATTTGATGATGGCCCTACGGTTGCAATAATTTTTGTTCGTTTAAATTTAGAAATCGGTACGTTCGGTACCGTGTTCGTCAGTTGCATGTCTTTACTCGTCTACTTACTTAATATTAATAATTTTGCCCATCAAGAGAATTTGACTCTTCTTAAGACTATTGTACTCCATATGCCCCTAAGGTTGAATGCCTAAAGAAGGAAGCGCTCCACCAATGTGTTTTTATTGGTGAAAGGAACTAGGCCGGCTCAAAAAAGAACTTGTTGTGTTTGGCGACTTATTCCG
>JAQGGX010000036.1 GCA_028289075.1 Candidatus Saccharimonadota bacterium
ATCAGGCATGTAGCGATAATCATGGGCTTCTTCTTTTCTGCGCTGGGTAAAAGTCTTTTGCTTGGCTTCGTTCCAACCACGTGTTTCTTGCGTGATTGATTCACCCTTTTCAAGTTGCTCAATTTGCCGGTCGACTTCATATTCGATAGCTTTTTCTACACTTCTGAAGGAGTTCAAATTCTTGGTTTCGGTACGCGTACCAAGTACGTTAGGATCTTTGTTAACTGACACATTAACGTCAAAGCGCATGTTGCCGTAATACAAGTTGGCATCAGATACACCGGCGTACTTCATACGCAAATAGAGTTCTTTGGCATACGCTTTTGCTTCTGCAGAATTATGCATGTCTGGGTCAGACACAATCTCGAGTAGCGGCGTACCGGCCCGATTGAGATCAATCAGACTGTAATCACGGCCAGCCGGGTGAATGCTTTTACCAGCATCAGATTCGAGGTGCGCCTCATGAATGCCAATGCGCTTTTCCTGGCCATCAACCATGACTGTGACTGATCCATCTTTGATGATCGGGTCATAGAACTGGGTAATCTGATAGCCCATCGGCAGATCCGGGTAAAAATAATGTTTGCGGTCAAATTTACTGAACCGCTGCGGTTCGGTGCCAAGCGCAAAGGCAGCTTTCATACCAAGTTCTACAGCAGCAGCATTGAGCACTGGTAATGCCCCTGGCATACCAAGATCGATATGGCTGATCAGTGTATTTGGCGGCGCTGTACGTGCGTCATTGCTGACAGCTGAAAACAGCTTGGTTTTGGTCTTGAGCTGCACATGGCATTCGATGCCAATAGTAACGGTATATTGTTTACGAACTTCTGGATTCAACACTTTGTAACGCTCCTAAATCTCGTAGTGCCTGACGGTAGCCAACTAAGGCTTCCTTCACATCTGCTTCTCTTAACTTCAAATCAGGATCAACTAGAATCTTTTTGTATAAGTTGTGGGCAAACCACAATCCGTCGTTATTCGTGAATTTGCGTTGAGCTGAGACCATGCGCTCACCCATGCTACGCCCCTTGAACTTCCGGCGCTTCAGCGCACGATCAAGCAGCTTATCTGCCTCTACAATAGCATCAGACCAACTGCCCTTATCCTTGCAGCGGTTTTGGATTTCTTTCCAGGCCTCTCCGAAATAGTCCGGGTTGAGCTTACGAGGAGTTTTACGGGCCACGGCGATAGCAACCGCTGCAAGAACGATACAAATACTCACTACTGCTGCGATCATCTCAAGACTCATTCAATTATTCTTTCTGTTGTTTTAGCGGCATTCAATAGTTCTCGGTCTTTCTTCATAGGTGCGATCAACTGTAAACCAACCGGCAAACCATTCACAGTCCCTGCAGGGATACTAATTGCCGGCACACCGACAAGGTTTACTGCAACGGTCATAATGTCAGTCAGGTACATCTGAAGCGGATCATCAACATTGGCACCGATCTCAAAAGCAGTCACCGGCGCGGTAGGGCCGAGCAGTAGGTCCACATCAGAGAAAGCTGCTTCAAATTCTTTTGTCAACTTCGTACGAAGAAGCTGAGCTTTTCGGTAATAAGCGTCATAGTAGCCGCTACTGAGAACGTACGTCCCTATCATTATGCGCCGTTTGGCTTCATTGCCAAATCCCGCACTGCGAGACTTGTTATAACTCTCTTCTAAGGTTCCGGCTTCAGGATGAGAGAAGCCGTAACGCTGACCGTCGTAACGACTGAGGTTACTGCTGACCTCTGCTGGACAAATGATGTAATAGCATGCCAGTGCAAGTGGCAATGAGGGCAGGCTGACTTCTTTGACCTCCACACCAGCAACTTTGAGTTTGTCGATAGCTGATTCGATTTGCGCTTTGACTTCAGGATCCAGACCTTCGCCCATGTATTCCTTAATAACACCGATCTTTTTGCCGGCAAGGTCACCTTCGAGATTTGCATAACCAAGTTCGTTACGGTCAATCATCGTGCTGTCGAGCTCGTCGCGACCGCTCATGACATCGAGCACAATTGCTGCATCATCAACGTTACGAGTAATTGGGCCAACGACGTCGGTGCTGCTAGCCATTGCAACTACGCCGCTCCGGGATACCAAACCATAGGTGGGCTTGAGGCCCACAGAGCCAGTAAAAGCAGCCGGTAAACGAATAGAACCCCCTGTGTCAGTTCCTAGTGCAAACGGTGCCATATCGAGCACTACCGCGGCTGCAGAGCCACCAGATGAGCCACCAGGCACGCGAGTCATGTCATGCGGGTTCTTGGTTGTCATGTAGTCACTGTTCTCGGTGCTGGATCCATGGGCAAAGGCATCCAGATTTGCTTTGGCGACGACGATTGCACCCTCAGCTTCAAGCTTTTCAATTGCTGTTGCCTGGTATGGCGCTTCAAATCCTTTGAGGATATTGCTGGCTGCTGTTGTCTGACTGCCAAAGGTTAGAAAGTTGTCCTTCGCAATAAATGGCACGCCGGCGAGTCGGCCAATAGCCTCACCACGAGCAACGCGTTCGTCAATCTCTGCGGCTCGCTCGCGGGCCCGCTCTGAAACAGTTGCAATAATTGCCTCAAATTCTTTTTTTGCATCGATTGTTGCAAGTGCTTGTTCGACGAGGTCAACAGCTTTGAGCTCACCCGATTGGACTTTGACAGCAATATCGGTAATTAACGGCCACTGGCTCATGCCAACATCCTCTTTACTTTAATATGACCGTCTTCAGTTGCTGGAGCGTTCTTAAGAAGATCAGCCGGCGTCGTGCCATAGTCTTTCTCTTCATCGGAGCGAGTAGCATTCTTAAGACCCGTCACCTGGTAGGTTGGTTCTAGACCGTTCAGATCAACATTCTGCAACTGCTCGACATACTGAAGGATTGCGCTGATCTCTGTCTGGAAGTGTTCGACTTCCTCATCAGTTAGTTCTAGCCGAGCGAGTCGGGCCAACTTCAAGACATCTTCACGTGTTAATTTGGTCATTTCCTGACAGTATAGCAGAGGTGGGGCCGACTTGTCTTTACAAAGACGCACAAGCGGAATACGATTAAACAACAATTATAATTTGAGACAAGCAAAATGGCCCGTATAGCGGCTTTCGACACAGGTCAACATCTCTTATCTACCGAAACAACGGATACATTGATGTTGCCTGAGGCTAGACTCCGAGCTAGTTGCACTCTTGTAGAGAGAAACCTTGGCGGGCTGGCAGTATTAAGTCATCACGAATCTGAAGACGAAGGAGCATGCCGTAGCCATTTATTTAAAGGCGAAAGAGACGGTCGTGACTATGTCATGCTCGTTTCCGAGCCCTCACTAGCTGATAGTGGACTCACAGCCGTGGCAATGCCCGGGATACTTGAATCGGTCGAAGGCGGTGTAGGCTTAGGTTATCACCGTGCACTTGCAAGACAGTTACCGACCCACCGCGTCGTTAGTATCGCAACCGACGGAATAGGACCGAATGGTGCCAAAACAACACTCCTTAATTGGCATCAGTGCAGTTTGGATCATATGGCCGAGCAAGGACTCGACCTTCTAAAGACTCACAACGAGGGTCGATCTTGCGTTGGGCTGGCGACTTCAATGGGTAGCGTAGTACTTGCCAACATTCTTAACCGCAATATTCGCGAGGGTAAGCCTGTAGATTTCAGGGGCGTTATTCTTAATGCTCCTGCTCTTGTGCCGCCAAACCGCGTAGTACAAGATATGTTTTTTGGTTTTCTTCCGTTATTCGCCATAGATACGTTGGAGGAGGTTTTTGTGCGAACACCGCCGCGCGATATACCCAAGGTCCTCGGATTATTGTTACATTCGCTCCCGGGGAAAAAGGACGTCGTGCCGATAGTTCGTCAGGTTTACGACTTGCTGCACGGCACACCAATGGATCAAATAGAAACAGTCGTCCGTGAATACCCCACTACCGTCATCACGGGTACTGATGACCCAGTCGGAGAAATACGCATGTGGCAGGAGCTACAGAGTCATTATCCGAAGAAATTAAAGTTAGAGACTGTTGCCAGGCACGGACATGCCATGCTTCTGAAGCCGGAAGACTGTGCTGAGCGTGTCGTCACTATCATGAAGCGTAGACGCATGCATCGAATGTCAAAACCTCAAGCCGCCTAAGCTAACTAGATCTTGGACTTAACATCGTTGATGATGTCACGCAGTTCGGCTGCTTTTTCGAATTCAAGGTTTGCAGACGCCAGATCCATTTGAGATGTAAGGTCACGAATCAAATGGCCGTACTCGTCTTTTGGAATTTTCTTGAGATCAAGCTTGGCTCTTTTGGCTTCTTCGGGTAGATCGGGACGCATACCCTTCTCGATTGCTTTTGACACACCAGTCGGCGTAATGCCGTGTTTGGTGTTGTAGGCTTCCTGGATAGCTCGCCTGCGAGTGGTTTCATCTAGTGTCTTTTGCATGCTCTTCGTAACTCTATCGGCGTACATAATAACCCGACCCTCTACATGGCGGGCAGCACGTCCAACCGTCTGAATCAGTGCTTGTTCACTTCGCAGAAAGCCTTCTTTGTCGGCATCCAGGATTGCAACTAAGCTGACCTCAGGAAGGTCGAGCCCTTCGCGCAGCAAGTTAATGCCCACTACCACGTCATAGGTACCCAGTCGTAAATCACGCAAAATGTCTGTGCGGTCTAGCGTATCAATATCACTGTGCAAGTACGTCACCTTGATATTAATTTCCTTGAGGTACTCAGTCAGGTCTTCGGACATTCGTTTGGTCAGTGTCGTCACCAGCACGCGCTGGCCTTTTTCAATCGTATCGCGAATCTCCGCAATTAGATCGTCGATCTGGCCCTTGATCGGGCGGACTTCGATTGGCGGATCAAGCAGCCCTGTCGGGCGGATCACCTGCTGAGCAGGCTCAGGACTGCGTGACAGTTCGTATTCTGCAGGAGTGGCGCTAACATACACAACTTGGTTTACGTGCTTTTCGAACTCAGTAAATGTTAACGGTCGGTTATCAAGTGCGCTTGGTAACCGAAAGCCATGCTCCACTAGCACTTCCTTGCGCGCGCGGTCACCGTTGTACATGCCACGAATCTGCGGCATCGTCATATGAGATTCATCAACAAACATCAGGGAGTCGTCGGGGAAATAATCCATGAGCGTTGCTGGCTGTTCACCCGGTTCACGATTGGTAAGGTATCGGCTGTAGTTCTCAATTCCCTTCACAAATCCCGTTTCTTGCAACATCTCAAGGTCAAAGTTTGTTCGCTGCTGAATACGCTGTGCTTCCAGTAGTAGCCCATGTTTCTTGAAGTAATGAGTCCGTTCCTCAAGCTCTTGCTCAATCTTGCCCATGGCCACCTTGAGTTTATCTTGTGGTGTCACATAGTGACTCCCTGGGAAAACTTTAAGGCTATCAAGATTCTGAAGAATTTCACCAGTTAACGGGTCGAGCTTCGTGATTCGATCAATCTCGTCACCAAAAAATTCGATACGATATGCGACTTCTTCACTGGCTGGAAAAACATCGACTACATCGCCACGTACGCGGAATGTTCCACGGTGGAAATCAATGTCATTGCGCTCATACTGGATATCAGTCAGATGGCGCAGGAGTTTATCACGTACCCGGCGCTCACCACGTTTCACGTTGACAGCCAAACTGTCATAGTCTTCAACAGAACCAATGCCATAGATACAACTCACGCTCGCAACAATGATTACGTCGCGGCGTGATAACAGTGAGTCAGTGGCAGCATGACGAAGACGATCAATTTCTTCGTTGATCTGAGAATCTTTTTCAATATAAGTATCAGAGCGCGGAATATAGGCTTCTGGCTGGTAATAGTCAAAGTAACTAACGAAGTAATGGACAGCGTTGTCCGGGAAGAATTTTTTAAATTCGCCGTACAGCTGAGCAGCCAAAGTCTTGTTGTGGCTCAAAATCAGCGTTGGTTTCTGGACATTCTGAATAACGTTCGCCATGCTGAATGTCTTACCGGAACCGGTCACACCAAGCAGCGTCTGTTCATGTAGACCCTGTTTGACACCGTCAGTCAATTGGGCAATTGCTGTCGGTTGGTCGCCCTCAGGCTTATAATCTGATTTAAGCTGAAATTTGCTCACCATCTAATTGTAACAAGTTACAGCTTATGGTCCTATGTCCAGAATCGTCTTAGGCGTATAGATACCTGTAACGGACACGCTCTTTGTCGAGAATTGCAGTTAGTTGAGCGACTAACTCATCAGGATCGCTACTGAAGATAACATTATCGCTGTGGGATTCGCCTGCTGCATGCAGAATATCTACAATCTCAGAGCTCACGCCACCAGTATCTTCTATGAAACCGATTGGCGTGTCAGTCTCCATAGCAACGGTGAATTCGTGCAGCGTACCTAATCGTCCACCAATACTGACAACGGCATCACTCGAGTTAATAAGCAACATATCACGCCCGACGTAGTGCAAACCCGTATAGAGAATCGTGTCGTAGGCTTCAGTTGGCAGCCGATATTTCATGACGTGCTCAATCTTGCTCGCTGCTGGGCTGATACCAACACTCATCGTGCCACCTGCAGCTTTGCAGGCTTCAGCAGCATAATTAGGCAGTCCAATTGTGGCACCCGTTAATAAGCTATGTCCCGCTTTCGCAATTGCAACGCCAGCAGCTTGAGCAAGTATTTTGCCTTCTTCTACGCTTCGTCCTTTAGCCGCACCGGAAACACAAATCTGATATTTCAACTATAACCCCCTTATACTAAATGCCATTGTCTCTGGTTCTATCATCTCGTTATCGAGCTGCTTGAGTACTTGATTCTCGAGTGCCCTCTGTCCCATGTATCGCATAAAAATCTCATTCCATAAACTTTCCCTAAAGTGATAAATTGCATGGCTCCCATACGGCAACTGATTGACGTAGCTCACTGCCATATCCATGAGGTTGAAGCTCACCGGACGCTCGTCCATACTCAAACCAACATAGTCCATATCATGCCAGAAATGCAGCGCTGGCTCCAAGCGATACAGAACTTCTTCTGCCTTACGCCAATGCAGATCTTCAGGTTGGACGTGTGGCTCAAATATTTCGGGGTGGCTTTCTTTTTCGAGCTTGCCAAAGTAGCGCTGAATAACGCGCCAGTGTATGTGCTGACCGGCCATAACTGCATGATGCGATGGGTCCGCAATCAACGTGTCAACTAAAATTTCTCCAAACTTGTGGTTCACTTGCTGCATTTTGAAATACGCACTATAGAGTCTGATTTCGTTAATGTAGTGTAGTAGTAGCGGTAACGCCGTAATAGTGATGCCTCTCATACGAGTCATCGGCATGGGCAGCATCAATATCACACCGAGTTCTTTCAGATGGGTGATGTTATGGCGCTTTTTATGTACAAAGCTTTCGGTCGTAGCACCCCATTTCTTTGAATCAAGATGAATAATCTCGATTCTTCTAGTTTCAAAGTCAGCTGGGGTCAGCTTCTTATACTTCTGGAGGAAATTTTCAAGCCACTGAGGACTCTCTGCGAACCGCAGTGCACCATAGATCTCATCAATCGGCTCTCTCTTCAACATAGAGTCAATTGAACGGTAGCCAAGTTGCTTCATGACCTTCTTTGGTGGACAAGCCTTCAAAAGCTTCTTAGCAACGCTATGCTTGAGTACCCAGGCGTCTTTCGGTATGTCGATTCGTTCAGCCATGCGCTTGATGAGCGGCAGCATCTCATGGACATCTTCAGGATCCTTGCCACCTAAGCGATTAGCCAGGAATGTATCATGCTTTGCTGTCAGATTCATGAGTGCCTGATAGAGTTCTTTGCCGGTTGTATCACGCGGATCAAGCCCAAGTGCTTTCATCTGCATGTGGGTTTTGCCGATAATTTCAGCAGTCAATCGTACGTCAGCACTCGGGTTGGCACTGCCGCGTTCAAGCTGCTCTAGCGATATAGTGAACAGCGGCTCAGAAGCCCCCAACAGTTCTGATAACATTTTACTCATAGTTGTACTAAGAATAACACCGAAGCCAATGAGCCGTAAAGCTTATGCTTGGTTTATTAGAATCTCTCCGGTTTGTACCACTCAGGAGCGTTCTTCAGGAGCTCACCGAGTTGCTTTTCGGTCAGCAGACCTTCTTGAGCACCAGTATGTTGCACCACGTTCATAGAGTTAATCGGTGCCCACTGTAATGCGCCTTCGATGTTACTACCCTTCATGATTGCAGCGACAAAAGTTGAAGCAAATGCGTCACCGGCACCAGTACGTTCAAACGGTGGAGCTGGATCCGGGTATGGAGGCATCTTGAAACGATTTTCACCGTCGCTGGCATATGCGCCAGCTGGACCATCAGTTATACAAATAATCCGTGCACCGAGGCCGTGCAAACGATTAAACAAATCATGTATGTCGTCGTAATTCCCACCTGTTACTTCAACGGCTTCTTCACGGTTCAGTACCAGCACTTCAGTGCGGTGATACAGACGTTGCAGACGCTCAGCTCCAACATCGATCTGGAAGGTTCCTGGCTGGAATGCCAATTTTACTTCTGGATTTTCTTCTAGCCATTCGGCAAGATCATCGTGATATTCAAGGGCATCTTTGCCAACTGAGCTAAAGTAGATCCATTTCGGAATTTCTTTCGGACGAAGATGTGGCCAATGATACTCATAAGCTTCGTGTTTAATAAGAATTGTGCGCTCTTCCTTGTACCAGAGCACATAGTGGTAGTTACTCACCTTGTCAGGGTTAACATGAATGAACCGTGTATCCACTTTGTTTTTGTGAAGCGCGGTAATCATATCGCGACCGTGTTGGTCGCCACCTACATTTGCAGCAAGCCCACTATTTAGGCCAAGTCGAGCAAAGCTGACCGATGCATTTGCAGCATTTCCAACAGCCTCAAGGATCTCAACGTGGTCAAAAGGAACCTTCATACCAAATGGCATAGCCAGCCACTTACCCTGTTCGTTTTGGTAGCTTACTGCCTGATCGTCAATCAGTTTAATAAATGCATCAGTTACTATGTCGCCGACACTCAGCACATCTATTTGGGAACTCATATTATCTGACCCACCCTTTAAAACTTTCTGTTTACTGCTTATGTTTTCTTAATTTTGCCACAAATTATTGCTGCTCTGCAACCTAGAATTTATTTTAGACTTTTGCTTTGCCTGTGGAATTGAATAAATCAATCTTTTCTTCAACCACCGCCTGAACAGCTCCAATCACTTGGTCCATCAGTTTAATGACCGCGTACTCAGTCGGATTGTCTTCTAGAGCCTTCTCTAGTGTATTTCGATATGCCACGCGCATGTCAGAGTTGATGTTGATCTTTGTAACACCGATCTTAACTGCATCGACATAGTAATGCCCTGGGGTACCGCTACCACCATGCAAGCTGATATTACAGCCGATAGAATCACGAATGCGCTGAAGCAACTCAAGATCGAGCATCTTTGGCACTGAATACTGACCGTGCAGGTTTCCGATCGCTGCTGCGAAAGTATCAATTCCAGTTGCCTCAACAAACGCACGAGCATTTTCCGGGTTTGTAAAAGTCTTTTTAATCTCGTCGTAGTTAATTGCCTCTGTATGCAAATTGCTCGAACCACCAAAGTAATGTGGCTCACTCTCGACGAGTGCTCCAGTCAGGCTGGCATAGGCCACGACTTCTCGAGTTTTGTTAATAATTTCTTCCTCAGTAGCATCGTGATTTGCCTGTGAAATATCGATGTGAATAAATTCAAATCCAGCTTCGATAGCCTGCACCGCTGCTTCAACCGAAGGAGAGTGGTCGAGATTGACATACATCTCAACACCAAACTCTTCTTTGTAGTTGTCAACCATGTCGCGGACATTATCGATACCAAGTGCATCAACTTCACCTTGGCTGATCTCCACGAGTACCGGGGCTTTTTTATTAACAGCTGCTCGAACAACAGCTTTGAGCGTTTCTTGGTTATCGAGGTTAAATGCACCAAGAGCAAATTTCTCGGTGCGAGCGCGGTCCATGAGCAAACGGGCCTCATGACAGTTTTGACGTATTTGTTTGAGTGATAATGACATAAAAGCAGTATAGCTAGTTCCTGGGCAGTTGACCAGACCGCTTATGGCTTACTTCCGGTGTTTATCGATAAGCTCGTGAGCGGCAAATGCCATGTGCTTGGCTGTTAGGCCAAAGTGATGTAACAGCTCATCCGGCTTACCTGATTCACCGAAACGGTCACGCATACCAATTCGCTTCATAGGAACTGGGAATTCTTCACCGAGTAGTTCTGCGATTGCGCCACCCAGACCACCGTTGATCTGTGCTTCTTCGGCTGTAATGACAAGACCCGTCTTGTGTACGCTCTTTAGGATCGTTACGGAGTCTAATGGCTTGATTGTGGGCACATGGATCACTTCGACATCAATACCGTCCTTGAACAGCATCTCAGCGGCTAACATCGCCTGGTAAGTCATCGTCCCCGTCGTAATGAGCGAGATATCAGAGCCTTCAGCGAATACATACGCTTTGCCAATCTCGAATGGTGTGTGCTCAGTCGTAATAATTGGCGTTGCTTCACGGGCAAGGCGTAGATATGCAGGACGCTTGTCCTCGGCAAGTGCTCTCGTTGCTTTTTCTGCTTCAAGACTGTCTCCTGGTACGATAACAACCATATTTGGCAGCACCCTCATGAGTGCAATGTCCTCGAGCATCTGGTGTGTCGCACCATCGGGACCGACAGATACACCAGCGTGCGATCCAACCACTCTAACAGGCTGATCATTCAGGCAAATAGTAGTGCGGATCTGTTCCCAGTTACGCCCAGGGCTAAATGCAGCATAGCTTGAGACAAACGGAATCTTTCCGCCAGCAGCAAGACCAGAAGCAACGGTAACTAAGTTTTGTTCTGCGACGCCAATCTCAATAAAGCGTTCCGGAAATGCTTCTTTGAACAGATGCATTTGGGTAGATTCAGTCAAGTCAGCGCAGGCAGCCACAACGTTTTCATTTGCCTTGCCGGCTTCAAGTAATCCCCGGCCAAAGCCCTTCCGGATTGGTTCTTTTACCAGATCCGTACTGGTCATGTCATCAACTAAATGCATCTTCATCGTTCTATCTCCTCAGAAATAAGCGAGTACTTTACAGACGAAGAGGTCAGCAAGTGCCTACTCATGTTCGCTCCTGATCTTCCCCTGTAATGTCCTCAGCTCCTTGAGCGCTAAGACTGCTTGCTCGTGATTTGGCGGGGCACCATGCCATTTAAAATCGTATTCCATAAAATCAACGCCCTTACCCGGCACGGTGTGCGCAATAATCATAACTGGCTTCGATACAACTGCGCGGGCCATCGCACACGCATCAATAATCATTTCGATGTTGTTGCCATCGATTTCGATAACGTGCCAGCCAAAGCTTTCCCATTTGCCCTTAAGGTCTTCAAGCGGCATCACCGATTCAGTCGGACCGTCAATCTGTATGTTGTTGCGGTCAATAATTCCAATAACGTTATTCAGCTTATATTTGCTGGCAAGCATAGCCGCTTCCCAGATATTACCCTCATCAAGTTCACCATCACCCATGACCACATACACCCAACGGTGATGGTCTTTGTTCATGCGCATAGCTAACGCCATTCCACAGGCTTGACTGAGCCCACAACCAAGCGGACCACTAGTGTTTTCCATGCCTGGGAGCTTCGTACGCTCTGGATGACCCTGGAGACGCGAGCCAAACTGTCGAAGCGTCATCAGTTCTTTGCGGTCAAAGTAACCTGCGTGTGCCATGGTTGCGTAGCGAACAGGTACACAGTGGCCATTGCTGAGCAGCAAAATGTCACGTTGATTCCAATCTGAATTTTTCGGATCATGCTTAAGGATGTCAAAATAGAGAGCTGTAAAGATATCGGCAAGGCCTAGAGGACCGGCGCTATGTCCGCTGCCAGCATGTTCAAGCATTTTAATGATATCCATACGGATTTCATTTGCTTTTGTTTCTAACTGATCAATTGTTAGTTTCTTATTCACCCTCAGTACCAACTAATAATTTCAGTGTAGCATAAGCTTGTTTAGGTTCATCAGCTTTTTGAATAAATCCACCGATATTGAGCACATCAACTCCCTCATGCGCGAGCGCTAGAGCATTCTTGTCGTTAATACCTCCGTCCCAGCCGATCTCAATATCCTCTTTGAGGGCACGAATTTCAGCCACTTTGCGAAGTAATCCTAGATCCGCTTCGCCACCAAAATGACCAAGATTACCAGAAAAAATAAGTACATGATCAATGTGTTTTGCTGCCGGCGCAATTACACTCACCGGAGTATGTTGCAGCAATGCGACTCCAACCTTGATGCCTGAAGCGTGCAGTTCGTGAGCAAATTCGACAAAATTACCATCGGCTTCTGCATGCACAATGACTATATTCGGATTGAGTTCCTTCAGGAGATCTATATGTTCATAGGGAGTTTCATACATCAAATGCAGATCTACTTTGATTTCTTTCGGCCACCAGATCTGCGATAGTTCAACTGATTTGGAGGTAGTGAATTCACCATCCATGAGGTCAATCTGAATTCGTTCTGCAAAACCCTGAATTCGCTCCATCTGTTCGCGGAACTCATGCGGTTCAACAGCAAGTACGGTGGGACAAATAATCGACATGGTTCTAGTTTAACTGATCCATTTCCTGCAGACGACGAACAAATCGTGGAGCATTCGCAAACGGAGTATTCAAGAACGTTTCGACAACAACGTTTATATTGTTGTTTTCTAGCACGTGCGCCGGTAAACAAAGAATATTGGCATTATCGTCGTTACGGGAAGAGCGTGCGGATTCGCGGTCATAGGCAAGACATGCCCTGATTCCTTTGAAGCGGTTCGCAGCCATGCACATACCCTGGCCGCTGCCACAGATCAGGATACCGCGTGCATCATCATCTTCGCTGGACAGTATGTCTTGTACCACTTTTTGTGCATACACCGGAAAGTCGTTTTCTGGATCAAGCCGTGCGTCACCGTCATCAACGACGTCGTAACCAGCTTTTTGCAAATAGACTATGAGTGCGTTCCGGAGGTAGAACCCATTGTGGTCGGCACCGACAAAAATTTTCATAGCTTATGCGTGGTGTTCTGAATGATCTTCATTCTTGTGAAGCATACGGCCGACATCGGCAACGACTTCGACGAGCCGGTTGCTATAACCCCATTCGTTGTCATACCAAGCAACAACTTTGAGCATTGTACCGCCAACTACGTTGGTCAGGTGAAGATCAACGATTGCTGAATGGCTGTTACCGATAAAGTCACCAGAGACCAGCTCTTCTTCGGTTACGTCAAGGATGCCCTGGTAGTAGGGTTCTTGTGCAGCTTGCTTAAAGACGGCATTAACCTCATCGATGGTAACTGGTTTTTTGGTAATAAATACAAAATCACTGAGCGAAACAACTGGGGTCGGGACGCGTACGCTCATGCCTCCAAAGATACCTGCAAGCGCCGGCAGGGCTTGACCCGCCGCAATAGACGCACCAGTAGTAGTCGGTACGATGTTCTCGGCAGCGTTACGGGCTTCGCGGAGATCCTTAGCTGGTGCATCCTGCAATTTTTGGCTAGCAGTATAGCTGTGCACTGTGGTCATCATGGCTTTATCGATGCCAAAGTGGTGTTCAATCACTGCAGATACCGGCGTAATACAATTCGTCGTACAGGAAGCGTTACTAATGATGTCACTCGCGCCTTCGAGCTGATCCTCGTTCACGCCAAGTACGATCGTGGTAGCCCCCTCGCCTTTGGCAGGCGCAGAGATCACAACCTTGCGGGCACCAGCGTCAACGTGCGCCCGAGCTTTCGCAGGATCAACAAAGAAACCAGTCGATTCAATCACGACATCTACCTTCAGGTCACCCCATGGCAATGCAGATGGTTCTTTCTCTGCGAGCACCTTAATATGCTGATCGTTAACGACAATACCTGTCTCGTCGTAATCAACCTCATGCTGGTATGCACCGTAGTTACTGTCGTGCTTCAGCAGATGTGCCAATGTTTTTGTATCTGTTAAATCGTTAATCGCAACGATTTCGACATCGCTTCGCTCAAAGGCTACTTTAAAAGCATTACGTCCGATTCGTCCGAAACCATTAATTGCTACTCGTGTTTTCATGTCTCCACCCCAGTACTTACAGTTACTCTTATCATTGATGTTTATTGTATAAGCATAAGAGTGTTGAACGCAATGATTTTATGCCTTACAAAAGGAGATTATGTTGTCTGATGTAGTCGAATACTTCTTTATGAAGCGGATACTCGATCATCTCAAGCGCCTCCCCAACCGTCACCCACGTATGCTCAACATGTTCGTGACTGAGTCGAATATCAGTCACATTCGACTCAGTTACAAAGAAGAGCCAAGCAGTATTGCCATGCGGTGTCATTGCCGTCTTGGTGTAGACGAGCTCGCAGGCTTCCTTATTGACGATAAGGCCGCTTTCCTCCTTGGCTTCTCGCACAGCAGCAGCAACAAAATCCTCGTCCTGTTCTACAAAACCTCCTGGAATGTCCCACTGCAGGGGCCTGCGAGTATCGGTCTCACTTCGTTTGATGAGCAACACCTGTCCTTGGATGTTCTTGATCAGCAGTTTTGCGACAACATGTGTCATCTCGTTACTTCTTGTAGAAAGCTTCTACGCAAGCGTCAATTGTCTTCCAGGCTTCATCTGTGTCACCCCAACCAAGGACTTTGGTCGTACCTGGCTTCTTAAGGTCTTTGTAGTGGTTGAAGTGGTGTTCGACCTGATTCTTCCAGGCTTCTGGAAGGTCAGCAAGTGATGTAACACGATCACCCCAGTTACGATCATCCTCGACAACACAGACAATCTTGTGATCATTCTCACCGCCATCGTCGAAATTCATTACAGCTACAACACGAGCTTTTACTGCAACACCGACAGGTAATGGTTCTTCGGTGTAAATAAGCGTATCAAGCGCGTCACCGTCTTCGTCCAGTGTTCGTGGAATAAATCCGTAGTTAACAGGTTTTGCAAAAATGCCTGGTTCGACGCGGTCAAGAACCATTATTTTCTTTTCGCGGTCGAATTCGACCTTGAGCATAGAGCCTTTTGGAATTTCACAAATAGTATTGATGTATTCGTTGCGGATACCGAAATCAAATAATGCGTCATAGTCAGCCATGGTATATCTCCTCTTTATTCTTCAGATATTGTACACTAGAGAAAAGTATATGAAAGCAATTGGACACCGAGGCGCGTCTGCGCATGCCCTCGAAAATACAAAACATAGTTTTGAGCTTGCGCGACTCCTTGGAGTCGATGCAATTGAACTTGATGTCCGCAAGACAAAAGACAACTATCTTGTTGTTTGTCATGATGCCGATATAGGACGAATCAGCCACCGCTCAGACCGTATATCCAGCCTGACACTAAAAGAGCTCCAAGGAATCACGCTTCGTGACGGTAAATCCTCGGTGCCGACTCTGGCAGAGATACTTACCGTACTTGGTGATGTACCGGTGATTATTGAACTCAAGGAAAACGATTGCGAAAAAGAGTTATTGAACGTCCTTCGCAAGTACCCAAAGACCAACGCAACAGTAGCGTCGTTCAAGCTCGAAGTGCTTGCACGCTTACGTGAAATGGACCCCGAAATAAGGCTTTTTGGGCTCGAACGCACCAAACCGCTTGATATCATCATTGCTGCTCAAGACCTGAAGCTCAATGGAGTCGGGCTCAATTTCTGGCTACTCAACCCGCTTACTTACTGGTGGGCACGAAAATCCAATCTCGATATGTACGTATATACTGTGAACAGCAGGATGATTGGCAGATTCATTCGGCTTCTTTACCCCCTCGCAGCAATTTGTACAAACCATCCTGAATGGTTTATCAAGGATTACCCGCTCACAGATAGCGACAGCTCAACCAAACGCCTTAAAAAGGCTCTCCATACGCTTAAGAAGCAAGATAAGTCCCGGTAAAGAGTCACATGAAAGTCACCCTAGACCACATCGAAGAAATAGCCAGCAACATAAAAACTTATTGGTTCAAGTCTGAGCGTCCCGTTCGGTATACGCCAGGACAGTATATTCAATTAACGCTACCTCACGACAACACCGATAACCGGGCTAATAAGCGATGGTTCACGCTCACCTCTTCACCGACTGAAGATTTGATAAGCATCACGACAAGATTCTCACAGAGTCATGAGAGCAGCTTCAAACACGCCCTCAAGCAGCTACAACCTGGAGATGAAGTCCTCATGAGCGAACCAATGGGTGATTTCGTATTACCAAAGGATCCGAAGATTGAAATCGTATTTGTCGCAGGAGGCATTGGCATCACTCCTTATCGGAGCATGGTGCAGTGGCTTCATGACCGTGGTGAACAGCGAAAGATTCAGTTGATTTATGGCGTCCGTTCTGCGGAAGACATAGCGTTCCGCGATGTATTTGAACGTTACGATCTGCAACTAAACACCGTATTTCGTGAGCCGGCCGCTGACCGGGCCAATGAATTGGAACTGCTTAGTGCTCAAAAAGTTATTTCACTCATCGATCAGCCGGCACGTAAACGGATATACCTCGCGGGGCCTGAAATCATGGTGGAAAGACTTTTCGATGAACTGCCCGCAATTGGGATCAATAAAAGTCAGCTCGTAACCGATTACTTCTCCGGCTACGAGCAGATCTAGCGTTTGATACGCTTATTC
>JAQGGX010000071.1 GCA_028289075.1 Candidatus Saccharimonadota bacterium
CCCCTGTGTAAGCCTCCACCAGGCAGCATCCACTTGTCATTACTCAACCAGCCCTTTGCGACCAGAACCTTGTCCCGAGCTACTATAATGACTCTGGTACGCCGGCTGAAACGCAAATACCAGTACAGGAGCGGAAAGCTCAACCAAAAGGCAGTCCTGCCGGCTAGTAGCCATAACTTATGCATGGTTAGAGTTTCTGCAAAGGCGCAAACGAAGTATTGAGTTTCTTCATGCCCTTCCCCTTAAAGTACACTGCGACGTTATCGCCATCGACTTCCATGACGGTACCTTCGCCGAATACATCGTGTTTCACCCGGTCCCCCTCATTGAGTTCGGGTACATAACGTGGTTCGTTACTATCCTGGTTGGTCATGACAAAACTATCTTCTACTTCCGGTGAATATGCGTTCTGCCAGGAAGCACCACCAAGGCTAACGCTATCCACCTGGAATTTGCCGTCGATTTCGCTCAAAAAGCGTGAAGGCGGGTTGTGCTGCACGCTGCCATAGAGCATGCGACTGGTGGCATAGCAGAGGTTTAGCTCTTCTTTTGCACGGGTCATGCCGACGTAGCAGAGCCGGCGCTCTTCTTCCATTTCGCTCTGGTCATAGAGTGCGCGGGAGTGTGGGAAGATTGTTTCCTCTAGTCCCGTCATAAATACGGCCGGGAATTCCAGGCCTTTTGCTGCGTGCAAGGTCATGAGTGTCACGGCATTGCCACCGAACTGGACGTTATCCAGGTCACTAACAAGCGCTACTTCCTCGAGGAATCCATCAAGACCGAGGTCTTGGTAGCTCTGCGCAACAGAGATAAGTTCGCGAACATTTTCCTGCCTGGATTCACCTTGCAACGTTTTGTCGTCCAGGAAGCTGAAGTAATCAATACGGCGAAGCAAACTGTCGATCAGTCCCGGAAGTGCAACTTCATCTTTGATCTCTCGAAGCGAGGAGAGAATATTGCCAAGCTCAAACAGACCTTTCTTGGCCTTGGCGGTGAGCGGTGCTTGATCGGCCCGACTTAGCGCCTCGGATAGTGGCAATCCCTGATCTCGTTGCCATTCATAGAAGTTCTGTAACGATTTAGTGCCGATTCCGCGGGTCGGCACATTCACAATACGCTCGAAGCTGACACGGTCATCCGCCTGGTACATGAGGCGCAAGTACGCTATGACGTCTTTGATTTCTTTGCGGTCATAGAAGCGCTGGCCACCGACAATTCGGTACGGAATACCGTAGCGGACAAATGTTTCTTCGACGGAACGACTCTGTGCGTTGGTACGATACAGTACAGCAAAATCCTCGTAACGACGGAAGCGTGCATCAACAGCGTTCTGGATACGGCGCACGATTGCCTCGCCCTCGGCCCGTTCATTTGCAACTTGGAGTACCTGCACCGGCTTACCGTCGCCTGCATCAGTCCAGAGTTTTTTGTCTGAGCGCTGGGCGTTCTTGGTGATTACGGCGTGCGCTGCATCTAGGATTGCCTTGGTACTGCGGTAGTTCTGTTCCAGCTTAATAATGGTCGCATCTGGGTAGTCACGTTCAAAATTCAGAATGTTTTTGAAGTCAGCACCACGCCATGAGTAAATACTCTGCCAGTCGTCACCAACAACCGCGATATTTTTGGTCGCACCCGTTAGTAATTTGACCAGTTTATACTGCGCGGCGTTCGTGTCCTGGTACTCATCGATCATGATGTATTTGAACTGATCGACCCATTTCTTGCGTACTTCAGGATGTGTTTGGAGCAGAGCTACGACTTTGCCGATAAGGTCGTCAAAATCAAGCGCACCGGCGTCTTTGAGCGACTTTTGGTACAGGGGATAGATCTGGGCAGCCGCACGCTGGACGGGACCGCTACCGGCTCCGGCGAATTCCTGCGGTGTTACCAACTCGTTCTTGGCATTACTGATGATCGAACCGAGTGTACGTGGAGGGAAACTCTTCTCATCGATCATTGCCTGTTTGCTGGCATGTTTGATCGCGCTCTGCCGGTCTGATTCGTCAAAGATCACGAAGTTACGCGGCACGCCGATATATTCGCCGTCCTGACGAAGTATACGTACGCAAATACCGTGAAACGTTCCCATATAGGGCATAAATGAACGGTTGTTCGGATTTTCGCCAAGAAGTTTAGCTACGCGTTCACGCATTTCCTTGGCTGCTTTGTTCGTGAATGTTACAGCCAAAATATTAAATGGCGTCGCACGGTGCGTAGCAATCATATACGAGATGCGGTGAGTTAGCGTTTTGGTCTTGCCCGAGCCGGCTCCGGCCAGAATCAATAAAGGGCCCTCGGTTGTTTCTGTGGCTCTGCGCTGTTCATCGTTAAGGCCCGTCAGCAAGCTCTCAGCATCAAGTTGCCGAGACGCTTCCTCAGCCCATGGATCGATAATAGTCATGAACTATATTCTAGCAAAATACGCTTATGCAATCTGTTGTGTTTAAGGCTTAGATCAATGACTTAATTGTGGGAACAATTTTTTCAAGCTCCGCATCAAGTTGTGGAACGAAGTAAGTCTTTTTATTCCATACTGGATCAGGATCTTTCTTTGCATCTTCAGAGCAGGCTTCGGGGAGCCATATCATTACCATATTCTGTCCTTGTTCGAAAAGCAGATGACGAGAACCACAATACTGAGCTCCTTTTCCGAGGAATAAGAACATTTTTCTTTCGCCGGATGTGTATACTTTCAACAAATCAGTACCCTCGCTGATATAGGTCTTCTTGCTACCTGAAAGCGTGTACCACTGCTGCTTTGCTTTGTCGTAATACGTAGGCATATCGTAACTACGATAGTTGTACACAAACTTATCCGTAGGCTGGGACACTATAAAAGCTGCCGTTGGCCCATTCACCCGGTTTAACCAGGGGTCAGTTTTTGGATAGGCGAACTTG
>JAQGGX010000076.1 GCA_028289075.1 Candidatus Saccharimonadota bacterium
TATTCCTATCTCTCGTCCCTCCGTATCGTGCTTTCATGCCGCCAAGCTTTTCCCGGAGGTTATGTATGAGCTTTACCATGGGTTTCTCCTCTCATGCTGGTAAGTAGTATTACCACTATAAAGGACCCTGCAAGTGCCCGCTGTAAACTTTTTATCTTCTCAGGCATGTGGCTCCTACTCTGAACCGGAGGCAGGTTGCCGGTCTCGTGCAGGATAAGCTTGTCAATGTATGTTCGTAGGATGATACTGAAATCATGAGTGAAATAGGTCCAGGATATAGAGAAGCAGTAGCGTACAATGACGCTTTAGCGGCACGCTACGATACGGAGACTGCAAAAGAAGGTTGGGCGGCTATCAACCGGAGAGTCACGGATACGCTGATGGCTATTAACCCCGGCGCAGTAGGAAGTATGCTGGATCTAGGAGCTGGGACGGGTCAGACAATAGAAGCGGTGCTTTCCGTGGTATCTCCGGAAGATATTGTTGCTGTTGATCTGTCGTCCAAAATGCTCGAGAAACTCAAATCTAAAACATTTGGACAAGCTGTTGAAACAATCACGGGTAGCATTGAATCATTTGCCGGAACAAACACGCGGGACTTTGATCTCATGACGGCGATAGGGAGTATGGAGTTTGTACAAAACTTGCCCACGCAACTCCGCCTCCTCTCGAGCTTTTTAAAGCCGGGTGGAATACTAGCTTTCACATATATTCCCCGAAATGCAGGCGAGACGTCTAGTAAACAATTTTCAGTGCCAAGTATAGGAGGTGGGTTCACGGAGTATTACTGGCCACATAACGACGTCATTGATGCTGTGATGGACTCAGGACTTCATATCATAAGAGCTGAAGTATTCCCCGCGTATGCCCGCGGCAACGAGCAAGTTGTGTATGAATTTATTGCGGCTCAGAAAATCAGTTGATAGTCCTCATCAATGTATTAGCCATTGGGATATTTATTGATCCCAGTGCTTCCAGGAACCCCAGTGGCTGTGGTCGCCGCCGTCGTGGCTGTGGTCTTCAATATAGCTTTTGATAACGTTCACCATGCAGTCGAGCTGGCTTCGGTATGGAGTCTGGAAGTTCTTCCATCCACCATTCCGACATTCTTCCAACTTAGTTGGTTTGTATGGCTTAGCCTCGAAGTTATACACGATACCGTTGAAGTTAAACGCATCAGTTCTGACGACATAGTTAGTGTTATACGTACCGACATTCACGCCATAGCTTACGACTGTTGCATTTGGACAGGCAATTTTGAGTGCTGCAAGGTTGTAGGTAGGAGGGCCGCCAGGCGCACCCGCGACGGCACAGGTACCGCTCGTATAACTTTTGCTAGACCATAACAGACCGCTGTCAACATCCCAGGTTTGCCATGCGCCGGGTGTGACTGCACCGTTCCAGTAGGGTTCGTAAACAAGAGTGGTGAATCCGTTACAGGTTGTACCCGTCATCCCGCCCAAACAGACAGCTAGCTGATACGATGGATCTGCTTCTGGTGGCCCGGAAACTTGCTTGGTAGCATAGCTTAACGTGTTAACTGTTGTGAGTGGCGTGCTCGTATCGTGCATGTACTGAGCTTTTGCGGCAGTCGTAGCATCGGTTGTTAACTGCAGCGCGCCACTTGGTAGTGGAGTTGTCGCATCCGGCACGTACGTCACCGTACCTCCTGGCCGTACATCTGCTGGATACCAACCTTGTGTATTGCTTGGTGTGACCGTTACGGTGCTCGCTGCAAACGCGCTCACGGGTACAGCGAGCACCAGCAGTGCGCTTGCAGTAAACCCCGCCAGTAATGTTTTTATAACCATAGTAAACTCCTTATGCTTATTAAGTATTCATAGTACAACTAAAAGCATAAGCAGTAATGTATAAATTCTCACAAGCGGGCTATTTGCATAACAAAGCCCTACGAATTATCTGAGCTTGAGTGAATTTAGCAGCTACGAAGACTCTTTTGAACTTTTGGAGGGACGTCTTTAGCGTATGTTTGGGTTGCAAACTGCTCGGGTGGCTTGTTTTCTCGGTTTTGGTTTTCTCCCGGTATAAACAGCCCGTACCATATCTTTGACTCCTTCTTCTTTTCGCCTAACTCGGGATGTGAACGAACGAGTCGTCCATTCCTTACTATGCACTTGATAAACTCCTGGTCCCCATCTCTATAGCTATAAGAAGTAGGAGTTTTGTCGGCAGCGGTTTCTCCAGCTCCACGATATGTCTTTACGGTAGGATCACCTCCCCCAAGTGTGTCGAATGTCAAAACAGCTCTTGCTGCATTAGTAGCTTTGGGAGAGGGGCTCGTATCTATACCTACTGAGGGATTATGTTCCGACGAGTTAGAGGCAGATGTGCGTTCTGGTGTTGGCCCTCCACCACTATCGCTACAGCCCGCTAGTGCGAGCAAACTACTTGCTACTACTGCTAATGTACGCACTGTTTCTGACTCGCGTAGACTGCTGAGCAGGAACAGGGGATCTTGTTCTGTAGTTACTGGCATGAGACTTCTCCTTAACTCCACTAAGTTAGAACACGGTCAATGATAATGATATTAACTATCTCACATGGAGCAGTATCAATTTTTAGCGGGCAACGTGAGGATAAATGTCGAACCTTTGCCGGGTGCACTGGTGGCGGTTAATGAACCGTTATGTGCTTCGGAAATATTCTTGGCAATTGCCAGCCCCAGGCCGTAACCATGAATCTTCTGTTTGGTACGCGAAGTGTCTGCACGATAAAAACGATCAAAGATATAGGGTAACTCAGTTTCCTTGATGCCGATGCCCTTATCAATAACTCGGAAGACAACGTTCTTTTGCTCTTTGTCGACTTGAACAGTTATTCCAATCTGCTCAGGACTATATTTTATGGCATTGTCGAGCAGTATCACGAGTGCTTCAACGAGACTGGCTTCGTCGCCAATAACGTTTGCATCGGTATTGATCTTTGAGTTAATGAGGATGTTCTTTTTCTCAGCACGTGGCAATACGCGCGCCACTGCTTTCTGGACAATCGTCTCAGCGCTTAGCTCTTCTTGCGGTAAGTCATTGTTCTCTATACTCGCGAGTCGCAATAGTCCTTCCGATAAATCAGTTAGCTTTTCAAGTTCTTCAATATTGCTCTGCAACTGCTGTTTAGCATGAGGTAAGGTTAGCTTGGGATTCATGAGTGCTACTTCATTTTCGCTGCGCATGGCCGTAATGGGCGTACGCAGTTCATGGCTTGCATCAGCCGTGAAACGCTCTAATGCCGAGTGAGCTTCTTCGATTGGTTTGAGTGTTCTGAGCGCGAGATAGTAGCTTAAAGCACCACCACCGACAAGAATAAAGAGGTTAATGACCAGGAGCCGTCCGAGTACTCGATCTTTTGCTTCCTGGAACTGTTGCTCACGTTCATTGAGTAATTGGTTGCGAAGCCTGGTTGGGAAGTTGTCGTCCACGGGAAGGTTGAAGCTAGGTCCAGGTCGCCGAATGCCGCGTTCCAATTCCTGTACTGATAACTGGTAGATATTGGCACTAAAAAATAAGCTGATCGCCATGATGATCGCCAGGTATAAGCCTGCCAATTTCACCGACCTACTGTGGAACATTATTTCTGAACCCCAAAGTAGTAACCGAAGCCGCGTTTCGTGTGAATAAAGTGCTGTCCCTTGAACGGTTTATCGATCTTGTTACGTAAATAACCAACATATACTTCCACAGTATTCGGTAGAATGTCAGCGTCATAATTCCACACATGTTGCATGAGCAGATCTTTCGCGAGTATCCGCTCGTTATGTCTCATAAAGTATTCAAGCAGAGCAAACTCTTTGGCAGTGAGATCTATCCGTTGCCCTTTACGTTCCACCAGCATGTTTTCCGGATCGAGCATGAGGTCTTCATACGTAAGGAAAGTGTTCGTTGTCTGTGGTGTACGACGCAGCAAGGCGCGCACGCGGGCAATCAGTTCTACGAAAGCAAATGGTTTCACGAGGTAGTCATCGGCACCAGCATTCAGTCCGTGTGCCCGGTCCAGAACTTTGTCTTTGGCAGTAAGTAGCAGAACCGGTGTATGGATATTTTCTTTACGAATGGCCTGCAGGATACCGATGCCATCAATGCTTCCGGGTAGCATGCGGTCTAAGATTATCAAATCATACGGCTCAGTCTGAGCCATAGTCAGCCCTGAGTCGCCATCATAGGCTACATCAACCGCATAGGAATGCTGCTCCAGGCCTTGCTTTAGTGCATTAGCAATCTTGTGTTCGTCTTCGACTACTAGTATTCGCATAATCACCATTGTAGCTAATAACCTGAGAATAAACTGAAAGAACCACCCGGGGGAGGGGTG
Organism: Candidatus Saccharimonadota bacterium; assembly: GCA_028289075.1. Taxonomy (GTDB): domain Bacteria; phylum Patescibacteriota; class Saccharimonadia; order Saccharimonadales; family JAQGGX01; genus JAQGGX01. The sequence continues at coordinate 4,327 of JAQGGX010000076.1, forward strand.
GTTCTTTGGTGCGGGGGTAAAAATTTGGTCTAGAAACGCTCGCCTCCGTTGCCTCCGCGGTGACCATGTCCGCCGGAGCCTCGTAGGTATGTCTCATCAATCTTATTATCATCTGCCCATTTTTTGAGAGCTTCCTGAGCTGCATCACGCTTGGTTTCCAGCTCGGCCTGTTTCTTCTCAATCAATGTCTTTTGTTCGGCAGTAATCTTTTTGTCATCAACCAAACTTTGCAGTCGATCACTATCGCCGCCATGTTTGCCGCCCATCAGATACTTCGCGTCAATCTTATTATCATCTGCCCATTTCTGGAGTTCGGTACGTTCAGTGTCCCTTGCGGTCTGGAGCTCCTTTGACTTGTTCTCTATAAGTGTTTTCTGCGTGGCGGTAATTTTGCCTGCGTCTACTGCCTTTTGCAGTCGATCAGAAACTTTTTGCTGTTGTTCAGCTTCGCGTGCTACTTTGTTCTCGTCAAAGACCTTTTGCACGTCATCCTTATTTAGGTTGAATTTTGATGCGATCTTTTCTACTAAACTGCTGCTGTCGCTCGAAGAACTGGAAGTTGCGGCGGAAGCGACCCCGATACCGACTGCGCTTGTAAGTCCAATGGTTGCGACTGCTCCGGCGACTGCCAGTGATTTACTAATTTTCAATGTATGCTCCTTTCATAAAGCTGATCCTTATATACGTAAGCCGTCATGGACACTACGGTTGCTCTCGGCAACACGAGCAATACTAACCAGCTAACTTGAGAATAAGCTGAACCAATTTCTCAGAATGTTTTCAGGTTCAGGCAGTAGCATAAGGGCATCCTCAGACAACGAGGGTACTGTCATAAATAATATAAAGGAGGTAACATCGCATGCGATCACCACGACACCCGATGATGTATGAAACGTCATCAGACATAGAAATCCTTGAGGCATATATTCATAAGAATGCTGCCTATAACCGTGCAGATGCACGAAAGATCAAACGAGCACTACACAAACTTTCTCTCGCTTAAATACCGAATAAGTTAGCCACAAACCAAAATACACTACCTTTTTAAAGACACGAGAAGTTACTCCTTGGCTTCTCGTGTCTTTTGTTATACTGCTTCATATGATTCGTGACCGGTTCAAACTTATCCCCGCCGTGTACTTGATGCTTATTAAGAATGACAAAATCTTTCTGCTGCGTCGGGCAAATACGGGTTATCAAGACGGCAAATACAGTTTGATTGCAGGGCATGTAGACGGTGATGAACTCGCAACTCATGAAATGGCTCGAGAAGCCAAAGAAGAGGCAGGCGTAGTCGTAAATCCTGAAGATTTGGAATTTGTGCACGTTGCCCATCGGCTGAGTCGCAACCAGCCAGGCCAGGAGAGAATTGACCTGTTCTTTAAGGCGACTACCTGGGAAGGCGAACCGCACAACGCAGAGCCGGATAAGTGTGATGATGCATCATGGCATCCGCTTAATGACTTGCCGGAAAGTATGCTGCCATTTGTTCGTCGTGTCATCGAAGACGTTCAGGCAGACAAGAGTTACTCTGAATATCTCGTTGAACCAAACTAGTTCTGTGGCACAATAGAAAATATGAATAAGGCAGAAGAATCAGTCGCAGTCCTCTTTGATATGGATGGAGTCTTATTGGAATCGCACGGCTACACCACCAAGTCTTTCGACGCGGTACTGTCTGAATATGACCTGTCTTTTGAGAGCTTACACGATCCCAAGGGCCAAGGATTTAAGGGTAGTTCCTTAAAGCAATTCTTGGAAGCCATTGAAGAGCAGCATGGCATTGTTATTGAAATGGATAACTTTACTGAACGAGCGGACACAATGGCTTTCAGAATGATGCTTGAGGATGGCATTGTGGCTGATCCTGAACTTATTGAGTTTCTGGAGGAACTTACCAGGAGCGGAGTAAAGATCGGGCTTGGTAGTTCGTCCACGAACGAACGCATTCATAAGATTCTTGAAATCTTAGGCATCACTACATACTTTACAGCGATTGTTGGTGCCTATGATGTAACTGATCACAAACCAAGCCCCCATGTTTACCTTGAGACTGCAAAACGGCTTAGTGTACCGCCTGCGCAGTGCGTGGTTATCGAGGACGCCGCTGCAGGAGTAGAGGCTGGTAAAAGTGCAGGCATGAAAGTCATTGGTTATTTAAAGTATCAGGATCAAAGGGACTCACTGGCAGAAGCAGACATATTGGTCAACAACTTCAGTGAACTGAATACCGAAACGATACAAAAATTGATTCTTACAAAGTGATAAATGAGCGCATGCTGGCAGCGCCCATATCGATAACGTCGTTGAAATAACTAATCTGTTCGTCTTTGTCGAGCAGTGCCATAGCTGCAAGCATTGGACGATAATGGTCATCGGTTGGAACGGCAAGAGCTGCCGCTGAGGTCATTTTGAGCGGGTTAGTTAAGAGCTTCAGATCATGCTTCTGCATGGCATCTGCACTGAGTGCGTCAAACTCGAGTGCCCAATCTGGCGTATAGCCGCTGAAATCGAGCCGCATTAAGTTGTGTACTATGTTGCCGCTGCCGATAAATATCACACCTTTTTTGCGGAGTGGTTTGAGTAATTTGAACATCTCAGTGAGTTGCTTGAGCGACAACGTCGCATCGATACTGATCTGGAGTACCGGTACTTTAGGCTTCGGTGCCAAATGTTTGAGTACTGACCATGTGCCATGGTCAAGCCCCCAGGTAGTATCTAGTTGCGCTTCGTAACTCAAGAACGCTTTGCGCAGTTGCTCTGCTACGCCCGGATCACCATTGGCATCATATTCTACTTGATACAACTCATCAGGGAATCCGTAAAAATCATAAATAATCGGTTGTTTTGGCGCGTCAGTAATGTGCGTGCCGCTGGTCAGCCAGTGTGCGCTGATCACGACAATTGCCTGGGCATCGGGAAGGTTGTTACCAACTTTGCTCCATTCACGGGTAATATCATTGTCGAGGATGGCATTCATTGGGTTGCCGTGTCCTACAAAAAGCACTGGCATACGCGGACTTGGCTGTAGCGTAGCGCTTAGCTTATTGAGGTGCTCCATGATTTAAACTTTGATGGTTGTCTTAGCCAGCTCACTCGAAAATGCATTAACCGCATCAAGTACAGGCAAGACGCTCCGGCCAAGGTCGGTGAGCTCATAGCTGACTGAGATTTTGTCACATGTTTCCTCGGTACGCTTAACCAAATGTTCTTGTTCAAGCTTTTTGAGACGAGTAGAGAGAGTTACAGGGTTCACGCCGTCGGCCATGCGTTGGATCTGGCAATAACGCAAGCTTCCGCTGCTCAACGCATCAATAATACGGAGCGTCCAAAAGTCACCGAGGAGTTTGAGACTCGGGATACAAGTGTCTTTACTAAGATCGAGTTTAT
>JAQGGX010000033.1 GCA_028289075.1 Candidatus Saccharimonadota bacterium
AGTAAGTCGGCAGTTATCCGCACTGAGATGCGAATTAAGCAGTAAGCTCTTTTGGTACTTTCTTATTTCCATCAAGAATGTAACCAAAAAACTTATCAGGACAGCAGGACACGACTGTTCTCCGTACCCGCAGCTAACCGCGCCGACAGAATGACAAGCATCTCCGTTTTTAACTTAGGATTAAACGGAGCATGCTGTCGGCTTGATTCGGTTAGCTACTGACGTATGACATCGGTTCTTCTGAGGGCCGACAGGCGACAAGGACGGCTGTGCCAGTCTAACTGGTGAAGAGGTTGCGGATACGTTGCCAGAGGCTTGGAGCGTCGCTTGGGATGGTCTGCGGCACTTGTGATGTGGCTTGAGGCGTGACCTTGCTTGCTATATTCGTTGAGGGGTCAGGACTGATCTGTTCGCCGATAACGACGAGGCGGTTGATAGTCGTGCCTGGTGGGTCACAGGTAATAAGCGTCATTGAGGCTTGTTTGCCTGCGTGACCAAGTACGCCTACCTCAGATGGTGCAACAATTCTCTTCTCGTAGATGCGGTACACGAAACGTTTGCCGTCTTTCTGGATGATAAAGGTGTCACCGTTCTCAAGCTGTTTGAGCAGTACGAATGCAAACTTGTACTTACCACGATTCAATATGTTGTTACTGGAGTGACCAAATATTACGCCATTGCCGATTTCACCGGGGTTGGGAGTGGTGGCATAGTGCAGGACACCGCGTTCGAGTGCGGTTTGTACGGCTGATTCCTCGATGGAGGGCTCATCATATACGACTGGTATCTCCACATTGATCTTAGGAATGATTATCTTTGCCTCAGTGCCGACAGCTGTTGTATTGGGATCAATGATAATCGGAGTATTGCTGACGCTTTTGCTGGGAGTAATAAAAGGTGCGATAAACCGTTCGTTAAAGAAACTGAACAGGAGCACAAATAGCACTAAAGCTCCCATCCCTAGCCCGAACAGCAGTGATTGCAGATGGCCTGGTTTTGTTTGTTTCTTTGTCCTGCCTAATACGGTCGTGAGCAGCTGCTGTTTGATCTCGCTAATTGTGCGCGAGGTCATGGTGTTGTTGGATGGCCGTCTTAGCTCGGTAGGCTCTTCTGAGGGCCGCTGAGGCGTCATGGGTGTCGCGGTGACAACTGGTGCGGGTTTCGGTGAGGATGGCTGTTCACCGAGCTTATTGTGGTTGCGGTAGAACTCTTGCCATACTTCGTGCTTCTCTTCGTTTGGTAGGTTCACATAGTATTCGTGCCAAGAGTTCTGGATCTCTGCGAGTGATTTGCCCGAAGTGCTAAGCTCATGCATGAACTGCTGGTGACGAGAGCGGGTTTTGACAGCTTCTGATTCCTGTAACTCTTCTTTTGCATCGGGCTCGTCAGCATAGAGTTTATCAATTTTTTGACGCAACATATCAACGGCAGGACCGCTGCCCTGTTCGGCGGGCCTAGCGGCAAGAGGGTTTACTACCCGCTCCTTTCGGATGGGTAATCCTTGATTGTGATCGTCTGAATCGTTAGTTATGCTCATAAATTTTAGATCTAAACAGGTCTGATTATACCTGATTTCGCTTAAGAATTATCGGGTATGAGCGATTACCCGCAGCCAAAATTCCGACAAACGGCAAAAGTATAGTACAATATCTGCTGTTCACCTCTGTATAGAGGCAAAATTCTATGCCAGAGAGTCGAGATATCGCCTCAAGTGGCTAGAAATCAGATTGTAACGCGGGCGAGTGGCGGAATTGGTAGACGCGCTAGACTCAAAATCTGGTATTCGCAAGGATGTGTGGGTTCAAGTCCCTCCTCGCCCACCAAAATAAGAAGACTCCTTTTGGGGTCTTTTTATTTTGCAGGCCGAACAGATTTGAGCCCTTGGGTCGACAATGCCCAGTGGGCATGGGAGTTTTCCTTTCTTGGCCGAGTCCTGAGCGCATTCAGGACGAGCATCATGAGAGAAGTCCCTCCTCCCCCCATGGATGCGTCACAGACAGTCAATCCTGTAGGAATTTATTAATTAATTTACCCTTATTTTGACCAAATAAACAAAGTCTCTTATTTTTGGGTTTGTGAAGTGATTCATAGATGTGATGTGCATACTGGGAAATATAAACTAAATATTGTAAAGTATCTCGACTATGAAGAAGAGATATGGTGTAAAAAAAGGGCCAAGACCGGGTCTTGGTTTTGCCGGCGATCCAGCTCGTTTTACTGGCGCTCAACCGCCAAGAGAACAAGTTGTGGCTCCCGACAGTGAGATATGGGAGGTGCTTGCACGAGACCGAGATGCAAAGACAACGGCCTTTGTAGAGAGAGTTATAGAGACAGATAGTTTGAGGCCGTTCCTTGAACGATGCCTCGAGCTTGACCCGGAAAATGTGGATGCGCAAATGTTGTATAGCACTCTCGTGTGCATTGAAGACCGCGAACAGGTTGCCTAGGCGACAAGGCTCGTTGTGATTGCTTCAAATGGTTTGCTAGGATTTTGAAGCCGCCATACAGCTGTTTTAGCAGCGGTATCGACGCGCCATACGGGTAGGTCTTCGGCTAATTTGGTTGTGCTCACCTGTCCTTCGTGGGCTACGAGGATGTTTTCTAAATGCTTTACCACGATGCTGGCTGGGTATTGTTCGGTAATAGTGTGAAGCCGTTCAACGAGGCGAATAAGGTCTAAATCAAAGGTAATCGCCTCGCTTGCACGCATCCCGATTGCCATCTTTTGCAGCTGTGCTATGGTGAGTACGATGGTCGTATTGGGTCGTTCGAAGAGTAATTTTGGGGTACTAATAAAATAATCTACTGTGTCACGTGTAATCGTAAGTTCCCCAGTGTACTTTGTCACGTATTTCTCAAGCAAAATTGCGGTTTCAGAATTGCGTCCAAAATCTCCGGCGAGCAAGGTCCCGTCAGCCCAACCACTGAGGTCAAGGAAATCAGCCAGTGATTTTTGTGAAAAGCTGCCGCTTGGTGTGCATGGGGCGAATTCAGCGTTTTCCAGGAATGCCCCGATTATTTTTTTGAGAGCGTCAGGGATAAGTACGCGCGCCGTGCCAATACCTGCCTTCTCTGCGCTTTTATATGCGGTGGCTGGACCAGAGAAACCGTGGGCACTACCGCCTGCAATGAGCAGCTTGCCAGCATGCATTTTATTCTCGGGGCGTGCCCACAGTAGTTCCGAAAATATCGGTGCCCCAGGTGTTTGCCGTTGCCAATATGATTGTTCCACTAGTTCTTCTCAATGTATTTAATATAGGGAATAGGGTTAAGCCAGAGATCGTCATGCTCCCCTGGTAGTTCAATATACACGGTATTATCTTTAAATTCTCGGATGATATGAGGCGTGCACCATGGGTCATTCATATTTCTTATGATAATCTTTTGCGCTGGAATCGTACGCATATCATTAATTGAGAAGCGCATACTTTGGGTCATTATCGCATAGCTTCTCACTGGATTGCCAAGGACGTAGATAGTATTCCAGAACGTTTTTATGCACCATGCGCCCATGAGACGGCGTTTGGCATAGTAACGAAGGTCTCTCCAAAGCTTCTGGATCATTCGACTGACTATGGATTTCCCGGGCCAATAGACAGGATTAATATAGATAATCTTCGCCTCAGTATTACGAGGCACAAAGCAGCAACCACCCGAATGAGTGATGATTATATCGGCTTGTTCTATGGCATCGGTCGGCGTATAACCACGAGCAATTAGCTGCTCACGGAACAGCCGGCTTTGGTACGGGCCTTCACCCCAGCCATGGAGCAGATAAACTTTATTTGAGCCGGTAACTGTCATCACTTGGTTCCAACTCATAGACCACGTTTTTGCGCTCCAGCACGATTCTCCAACCATGCTCTTTGGCATGCTCGAACAGCCCGCGGCTGGGATTAAACGCAATTGGATTCTCGACGAGTTCAAGCATGGCGATGTCACTTTCGGAATCGCCTATTGCCATGCTGCCTTCAAAGCCAAGGCTATGTTTCTTAACCAGATCCTTAACGGCACTTCCCTTGTCATGGACCGGTGTATGTACGACGCCCGTGTATCGACCGTTCTCAAACGTAAACTTAGCTCCGACATAATCGTCAAAGCCAAGTTCTTCGGCCAGCTTAGATAGAATTGCTTCGTGCGAGCCGCTGACGATAAATAACAAGTAACCTTCTTCTTTGAGTTGCTTAAATAGATTTCGTGGATAGGTAAACATCTGCTCACGATATTCTTCGTACACTGTTTCAACGGCTTTGTCGTGATCGGTCTCGCTGATATTCGTCAGCGCATTGAGGTAGGCATGCACTAATGTTGATTCGTAGGCCCTGAATGATTCGGTGTGTTCGCGCACTTTCCAGCGCATGCGGGCGGCCTTGATCTCTTCATAATCAGCAGGCGTAATATGCCCTGACTTGCCCAATTCGTTTACGATGGCATGGAAAAACTGCCAACGGATTAACGTGCCATCGATGTCAAATACTGCGAACTTCTTCATGCTTTTCCTCCTCTTTTTAATCCATATAGTGCAACTAATACTGCTTCGGCGGAAGAGCTTCTGCGCGTGATATTTCCATCGGTGAACCAGCTATAAAAACCACCTGATTTACCGGTATCTTGATGACCTGTTTCGATAGCCATGGCATCGTTCAGATCTTTTCCCTCTTCAAGATGACGTACGAGATTGTACGGCAATGGTGCGCCTGGGCCAAACGCCAGACTGGGTGTAGATGCACTATCGTCAACTACTGCTGCGCAGGCACAGGCGTACCACATAGTGCCGAGGGGTGTTTCAACTTGGTACGCTCCTGCTTCAATCGCTATATAAAAGTCGTATCCCGGAATACTTTTGATAGCCTCAAGACGATTCAATGCTCCAGTGGTTGTCTCTATAAGTGACACGGGTTGGTCGCGGACGCCAGTGTCTATGTCCAGACTGGAGCCTTCTATCATTACTGTTTCTCCGCAAAATATTTTGAGTGCGTCCTCGGCCGCGAGTACTTTAACGCTGTTTTTAGACGCAACTAATGCCTTAGTCATTGAAACTCTCCACTGTTTCTACCTTGTGAGTTAACAGCTGTTCGTTGTCATCAAAGGTAAAGTGGCCCTTTATTTTCTTTCCGGCAAGAATCTGAGGCACCCAGTGAATATCATCTACCCACATATTGTCGTATGGGATTTCCGGTAACTTAAACCACTCCGGCGCCATTTCTTCTGTCTCGACTGGCTCACCTTCCCATTCTGTAGCAATGTATACATGCACAAACATACGCCAAGGGTCGTTGCCAGTGTCATTTATAAAATCATTTTCAGCTACTTTTTTGAATCTGGTTGGAGTGACGCCAATTTCTTCCTGGCATTCACGTATGAGGGCTTGTTCTTCTGACTCGCCCGGTTCAATCTTACCGCCAACACCGTTGTAGCGATTGGAACCAAAACCACGCTTTTTCATAGCCAGTAATATCTGGTCGTCTTTGAGGAGGAATAGTAACGAGCAGTACTGCGTCTTCATATTAAATGTCGAGTGTAACGCTTATCGGGCAGTGATCAGAGCCCATGACGTCAGCATGGATCTCCGCAGCTGTCACCTTATCTTTCAGGCTACCGGATACGAGGAAGTAATCGATGCGCCAGCCGACGTTTCGAGCGCGGGCGTTTGCGAAATGGCTCCACCAGGTGTAATAGCCGTTTCCTTGTTTGAATATTCTGAGCGTATCTACGAACCCTGCATCGACAAAATTCTGGAAGCCTTCGCGTTCCTCAGTGGTAAAGCCCTTTTTGCCGCGATTCGGTTTGGGATTGGCCAGGTCATCTTCTGTGTGGGCGACGTTGAGGTCACCACAGAAAACAACTGGTTTTTTCTGCTCGAGTGCTTTGACGTAGGCCAGAAATGCACGGTCCCATTGCTTATGTCTGAGTGGAATGCGAGAGAGGTCGTCCTTAGCATTCGGTGTGTAGACTGTCACTGCAAAGAACTTGTCGAACTCGGCGGCGATAACTCTGCCTTCCTTGTTGGGGTCGCCGTAGATGTCACCGGTGAGTTTGAACTCATCAATAATATCCTGCGGCCAGCCGTTTATAACCTGTAGTGGCTTTTCTTTGCTAAAAATAGCGGTACCGGAATAGCCTTTCTTCTCTGCGGAATGCCAAAACTGATGATAGCCTGGCAGATCTATCTCAACTTGGTCCTGGTTGGCCTTGGTTTCCTGCAGACAAAGAACATCCGGCTGATGTTTGGTCATGAACTCCTGAAAAGTTCCCTTTTTGAGCACGGCACGAATGCCATTTACGTTCCACGAATACAATTTCATGCTGTTTAGTATAGCCTGATCTGGTGCATCTCCGCTATACTGGCTCAAGCATGACTACGAAATATCAACGAGTACTATTGAAACTTTCAGGCGAGCAGCTGGCCGGTAAATATGACTCGGGCATCGATACCGATCTAATGGGATGGATTGCCGATGAAGCTAAAAAGGTTGCTGATCAGGGCATACAGCTGGTTATCATGGTGGGTGGCGGCAACTTCGCACGAGGTGCACAGATTGCTGGACATGGTATCCGCCGGGTGACAGCAGACCAAATGGGTATGCTCGCAACTATGATGAATGCTCTGGCACTTACGGATGTATTTGAACACCACGGTATCAGGACTAGGTGCCTGTCGAGCGTATTTGCCGAGCAAGTGGCTGAACCATTCGTGCACCGTCTGGCAAATAAGCACCTCGAAAAAGGTCGGGTTGTCATTGTCGCTGGTGGTATTGGACGTCCTTACCTTACGACTGATACAGCCGCGGTCTCTCTTGCGCTTGAGCTTGATTGTGAAGTCGTTATGAAAGCTACAAAAGTTGACGGTGTCTATACGAAAGACCCAGCTAAATTCGATGATGCTGTGAAGCTGACTGAAGTGAGCTTCCAACAAGCCTTAGAGGACGGTGCCATTAAGATTATGGACAAAGCTGCTATGGGTCTCGCCATGGAACATGAGATGCCGGTCGTTATTTTTGACGCGATGCAAGAGAACAATATCCTGCGTGTGGTTCAGGGTAAGCCTGTTGGAACGACAATTAAGTAGTCACTCTTTATAGATAGATCAGAGAGTTCTTCTAAAGAACCGAATAGTTTCGGCACTTTCTTCGAAAGTTTTGCCGAGTTACTTTTTGGTGTCAAAAAGTAACCAAAAAACTTATCAGGACAGACGAAAACACGATTGCCGCCAGTAACACCACTTGTCCGCGCCGACAGAATGACAAGCATCTTCGTTTTTTACTTAGGATTAAACGGAGCATGCTGTCGGCTTGATTCGGACAATCGGTGACTGACTGCACGGTTCTCTTTAGTCCTGAAGAAGCGCCAAGGATGAATTTGTACCAAATCAAACTATGTATGGGGAATAAAAAAAAGAGCCCTTATTTTGAGGGCTCTTTAATTTGGCTTCTCGAACCTAGTTCAGGTTACTCTTGGCGAATACAGTTCCACCTTCGTTAGTTGCAGTGAGCGTGTAAGCTGCACAGTCGGCTGTTGTGTTGTCACAAGCAGCGCCACCGGTAGCGGTTACAGCGTATGCGTAAGAGTTGGCGGCTGGAGCGGCAACTAATGTTGCTGCAGAACCCTTAGGATCTTTCAAAGCTTCGTCTTCGAGACCCTTCATGTTGGTGCTGCGCCATGAACCATCGTTCAGGTTACCAAGCGTTGGATAACGACCGTTTTGGGCGTAATACGCTTCTACCTGACCGTGGATAGCCTTGATGTCAGTCTGTCGTTCGGTGTTACGAGCTCGCTGCTGGATACCAGTGAAAGTCGTGATGACCAATGCGGCCAAAATACCAATAACGACGATAACGATCAAAAGTTCCACGATAGTGAAACCGCGTTCTTTAGATTTATATGTCATGAGAGTGTGCCCACCCTTTCTCAATAGTTGTTAGTTTAAGTTTATACACACGAAGTATATTACATGGTGTCAGGAAAGCACAAGCTTTATCTGCTTTAGGAAATCTATACTTCGCTTTGCCCTCTGTTGTGCTTCGGCTATGGCTAACTTGACCAGCGTGCGATGTAATAATTAGCGTAAATCATACTTGGATTATATAATTACCGGTCATGAGTTCGTCAGGAGTACCTTTGTTTCATGAGGCTATGCATGCTGCCCAAGAGTTGCATGGGCAGAGGCAGTACGAAGCTGCCCAAGAAAAATGGAAAGAAGCCGAAAGGTTTGCCTTTAATGGGCTTTATCGCGCACGGGCTATACGTGGTGATGCAGCAAGTGCTGATCTGCGTGGTGAAGAATGGTGGGGATATGCGGCCGATCGGTCCGAAGCGGCCTTTCGCATGCATGATCGAATGGTACAGATCAGAGAACCCCGGATTGAACCAGGTGTGCTGCGTGAACGCGTGGAAAGTGCTGGCGTGGCCGGTCGTATTGCGGTGCGGTCAGTCATACGCCGTGAGCGAGCTGGAGAACTCGACCTGAATGAGGCGCATACATACGCCGCACATGGCATCGGGCGTCTCCTATTGTCACTAGAGGATGCTACTTTGCTCAGATTATTTACGCGCAGTATTGATCAGCACGAAATTAACGCAATCAGTCGAGTGTCGATGGCGTTGAGCCTGTATGGGGATCGCACGCCACAGAAAAACGGTCATAGACAGATCAGTCAGCACGATGAGGCTAAACAGCTTGCCCGTCAGGCGCTTTCCTTGGGTCGGTTATCTGAATCTGATCAGTTGCCTACTGCTGCAAATATATCGATCTTATATCGGAAGCAAGCAAAGGCTCGTGCGGTTGCGCGAGGCGTTGCTGCAATCGCGGTTAATAAACTGGCTGTACCGAGATCGGGACTCCGAAGAAATGCGGCGCTCAGTGTTGCGTATCGGATGATGTAGATTCTCTTCTCGGTGATTCGACTTATCTGCACAGATCAAAAATAGATTTGCTACAGAAACCCCGTGGGGGCTAAAGGGCGGCCAACTGCCACTGGGTTGTCGTTCGAACTCCTGTCTCATAGCAAATAAAAACAGCCTACTTTGCAGCAGACTGTTTTTATTTGGCGGAGGGAGAGGGATTCGAACCCTCGAGGGCTTGCGCCCAACACGCTTTCCAAGCGTGCGCCATAGGCCACTAGGCGACCCCTCCGTATATATTGGATTGTGAAGGCACTTCGGACGTGTTCATTGTCCTTTCTCATGCCTGAAACTGCGGGTTGTGCGCGAAGCAAGCTCCTGCGCGCGATCCTTGTTACAGGCATACTTAGGCGACCCCACCTCGTCGATTCCAGGTATTGAGATTACGAGGCTGACAAGCGAAAACAAGTTTCAGCTTGCGCCTCATAATCTCATATCTGAGCCTCCTCTACAAACCTTGAACGGTCGCAAGCTCCCTGGTTCAAGGCTTGCAATAACCCCTGACTTGTCCACGGATAAGCTGGATGCTTAGTTTGAAAATTGTACGCCTACGGCGCGAACTGATTCTCGATCGTAACACATAATCTCATAAGTTTATTCCCTCTTCAAATGCTGGGTGAAGGGTGAAAATTGTTGCAGGACATAAAATTACTACAACAACTCCTTGAATAAGAGACGACATCAGGGGTAAACTATAGTGTAATGCCAGTTATTGCCCTCGAGGAAGTCAGTAAACTCTATGGTTTCGGTGATGCAACAACCGTAGCCCTGGATGAAATTACCCTGAATATTGAACCAGGTGAGTTCGTGGCGGTCATGGGTCCTTCTGGTTCCGGCAAGTCAACCCTTATGAATATTATAGGTCTGCTCGACCGGCCAACGCATGGTATCTACGAATTGAACGGACGTTCAGTTTCCCGGCTTCGTCCGAACCAGTCAGCGAAAGCTCGCCGTGATACCATTGGCTTTGTCTTTCAATCCTTTAATCTCCTTCCCCGTCTCAACGTGCTTGAGAACGTTGCTCTGCCACTTGCGTATAAAGGCATGCTGCACAGTCGTAGGCTGAAGCGCGCCGCTGACATGCTTGAGCGTGTGGGTCTGGGTGACCGTGAGTATTTTATGCCCCGTCAACTCAGTGGTGGACAAGCCCAGCGTGTGGCAATTGCCCGTGCACTTGTCAATAATCCTCATATATTGATCGCAGATGAACCGACCGGAAACCTAGATAGTGCGGCAAGCCGCTTGGTCATGGAGCTGCTCAGCGATATTCATAAATCAGGTACAACGATCCTGATGGTGACGCACAATCCGGAACTCACTCGCTATGCAACCCGTGTCGTGTTTATGCATGATGGTAGTATTGTGGCCGATGAGCAATCCGAGATTGGTGACATACCAAAACTTGCCCGCAAGACGCACTATTCTATTCCGAAGACCACTGAAGAAGATGATCTGGCTGGCGTCTCGGCGCTGATGCAGGCTATCCCTGAGAAGGACGAGGCACAAAAGAAAGCGGTTAAGAAGAAAAAACCAAAAGCTAAGATATTTCGTCCGCGTGCGACCAAGCGAGGTAAACGCTAGATGTTGTTGGCTCGTAATCTCAAAATAGCAATTGATTCTATTCGCAGTGCCAAGTGGCGCAGTTTGCTTACGATGCTCGGTATTATCATCGGTGTTGTCAGTGTCGTCACGACCGTGAGTATTGGTGAGGGTGTAAAGACTCAGGTTAAGGACCAGATTACCCGGCTTGGACCTGATCTTATTACGATTCGTCCGGGTAAGGTGGTTAATCGTGACACTGCGGGACATGTTAGCAGCGTTAATCTTTTCCCGAGTGCTGGGACGGCAGCATTCAATGAATCTGACTGGAAAGCTATGCAGAATACACCCGGTCTTCGAGCGGTTGTGCCGTTTAACGTTGTTACGGGAGTGCCGAGTACCACTGAACGGTCAATGGATAACAGTTTCATCGTCGGGGCTACGACAAACGTACCAGAGGTGCTGAATCACAAGGTAGAGTTTGGTGAGTTCTTTAACGAAGGAGATGTGAATAAGCGTGTCGCTGTTATTGGTAAACGTGTTGCCGAGCAGTTATTCGCTGAAAACGTTCCAATCGGAAAGATTATGGAGATTCGTGGTCAGCAGTTTGTAGTGCGTGGTGTATTCGAAGAGTTCGCTACCAGCCCCTTAACGACCAATACGGACTACAACACAGCGGTCTTTATTCCATATGAAACGAGCAAGCACATCAGCAACAACCAGGTGCAGATATATCAGGTACTTGCAAAGCCGATCGATCCCGTAGCCGTTAATGGGGTAACCGATGCTTTGCATCAATCAATTTTAACTGCACGTGCAGGACAAGACGACTTTACGATATTGAAGCAAGATGAGAATCTGGCAATTGCAAATAATATTTTAACGCTGCTCACCGGACTGATTGCGGGTATTGCGGCCATATCATTAATTGTTGGTGGCATCGGTATTATGAACATTATGCTCGTGTCAGTGACCGAGCGTACTCGTGAGATAGGTATTCGCAAAGCTGTTGGTGCAACTAACAAACAGATTATGTCCCAGTTCCTCGTCGAAGCAGCGGTGCTCAGCTTGGTTGGTGGCATTATTGGTGTCGTAATCTCGATCCTAGCTAACTATATGCTCCGCATATTTACGAGCTTACAACCAGTTATTACGGTGCCGATTACCTTGGTTGCTATTACGGTGGCGCTTGTTGTGGGCATTGTCTTTGGTGTTACGCCTGCCCTGCGTGCTGCGCGCAAAGATCCGATTCACGCGCTACGCTACGAATAGGTCTCATTAAAAATAGCGCCGGTACCGGCGCTATTTTTAATGATCAGTTCAAGCAATTACTCTTTAGGAGCTTTGTAGCCTTTTTTGCGGGCTTCGGATAAGCCAATCGCAACAGCTTGGTCTCGGTCTGTCACCTTCTGGCCACTACCGCTCTTCAGCTTTCCTTCTTTAAACTGCTCCATTGTCTTATGAACTGTCTCTTGAGCTTTGGGACCGTATTTATTCACAATATATCTCCTTTCGGTTGGTGCTAATTCATGCACTTTTGTGCCGGTATTAAAGACAAAAAAGAGAGTGTGATTGTGGGGGTAACAATCACACTCGTTTTACTCGTTTTATCCAGTATGTACAGGTATTTCAGGGTATCGAGACTTGAGGGCACGGTGACTGAGGGGTTTTGTCACCTTTTATCCGTTGGTCCATCGACGTAAGAGGTCTTTTTTCGTGTAAGGGTCTTCGAGCCATCGCCAATCATCGGGGTCGTAACGGCGACGAAATAGTCCGTATAGGGGTAGTATAGAACTTGCAATCATTCAGCCTCCATTTGGTTGTTTTGACTGATTTTAAGTGACGTATACGCGCCAGTTAATGCTTTCTTATTAAGGGTGCCTCTTCCCTGTCCTGCTTGTTAATTTACTGGCGATTTAAGGATAATACTTCAGACCGTTTATGACTACGAAAAATCTCACACCTTGCTTGCCTACTTTATTGTCTAATTAAAAAACGGCCTTTCAGGGGTCCCAGAAAGGCCGTTCGGTAATAGGGGAAGAATTTTAGTGGTGGACTGCGCTTCCTCGTCCACGACTGACCAAACGGATAAAGAAAAGCAGCAAGCAAGCGCCAAGAATAGCGACGATTAAACTACCTAAGTTGAAGCCATCTACGCCCTGGCCTCCCAGCATACGGGCAACGATACCCCCGATGAATGCTCCGATGATGCCGACGATAATGTTTGCCATTGCGCCCATTTCTTCATTAGTACGCATGATGATGGACGCGAGCCATCCCACTATTGCGCCGAATATGATCCATAATAAAATGTTCATTCCCATTATTATTCCTCCTCTTTAGCGTTATCTACGGCTCGACGAGTATCACGAGCAGTGTCTTTGGCGTCTGACTTTATACGGTTACTGGCCTTACTGGCCACATCGGTCAATTCATCCTTAGCTTTGCGCGCTTGATCAACTCCTTGCTCGAGTGTTCCTCGTGCTGAGCGGTATCCTTGGCGAGCTTGGCTTCTCATGTCTTCTGCTGTACTCTTCAGTCTTTCCCGAGTTTCTCGCCCACTACGGGGAGCGAATAGCATTCCAATCGCTGCACCCGCCATGCCTGCTATTAATGACACTAAGACTATATTATTTGACTGTCCTACTCGATGTTCTGTTCGATCTGTCATTCTGCCTCCTTTCGCCTTAGTTTGTATCCCTATCGTAAGAGCTATTAAAATACTTCGCTATAAAATATTTCACACTACCTCTGGGGTATCCTCTGTTAAACTTAAGGTAATGAAAGTTAAAGTTATCGCAGTAACCAAGCGCTTGTTGCCTGAAATTCAGAGCTTGCAAGCTGAGTATATAAAACGAATGCGTGTCTCTGTGCAAGCTGAGTGGCAGCTTGTTGCCCCTAGTACCGTAGCAGAGCCGCCTGTGGCCATTCGTCAGGAAAGCAGTCGCATTATGGCGACACTCGACCCGCATGACTATGTGGTGCTTCTGGATGAACGAGGAAGTGA
>JAQGGX010000037.1 GCA_028289075.1 Candidatus Saccharimonadota bacterium
AAAGTCGGGGAGTCAGAGGCCCCTAGTCATTACCTAACTGTACAAAAGATTCATGGCAAGAAATTGCTGAACAGTACGCTCCCATCCAGTCCACAAGAGCGATTGCGTTACTCCATCAAGGACCTTACCGATCCACAGACCTTACCGATCCTGCGCTACCTAGGAGTAGATGCAATAGAGATTCATGGTATTCCAAAAGAAGTTCTTGATACTATCCCCGGAATCACGGTGCTTAGGTACGATCATTACAAATCGCCAATTACTGGAGGCCACATAGCTATCGCCAAGATAAATGACGGTCCGTCTCAAGATCACGTGCTCGTTCTAGAGAAAAAGTTTCCATTAAACGGAACTATCATGAAGTCAGCTATCGAGGTAGAGTTTGAGACCGAACAAGATGCCACTATGGCTGTACGTGATGTCATTAAAGATAGCAAAGACAGTGTGCAAAAAATTTGCTTTGAAGTGAAGACGGCTGATCCAGTCGATGTTGATGAGCTTGCCATCAAAAAGGGCAGTGAAACAATAGTTGGTCCGATACGTATTGATGGGAGTTATAGCTACGTTGAATTTACCTTGCCCGAGGACCAGACAGTGACGCTGCATAATAAATCAGGTCACAATATGCGCATTAACTCATTAGGCTGCCGCTGAGCGTAGTAGTGTTCATGCGCGTACAGGTGGTTGATATATAACAACGCGGAAAAGCTCAAATAACTTAAGTGTGGTTGAGTGCAGGGTGTTATTCTCATCCAACTTTCTGTGCTCGGTATGCCCAGTTCAGTGGTTTTGATATTATCTATCAAGCTTCGAGTAAACGCACATAGAACAACTTCATTGTATTACTGGAAATAGTTCGTTAGATTGTTGCCTACGTAAATTAGAGTGTCTACTTAGCGGACATGTAGAAGTTGAGCTGCGGGTCAACGAACCAGGCAGCACCTTCAGAAACGAGACTAAAGTACTCTAATGAGACCCCAGGCTTATTGGGTGGTGCTTTCATCCAGAACTCAAACGTACCAATTTGTCCGGGCGCTACAGAAGCTTCCACTAATCGGGTAGGGCGGTTCTGTCCAAGCCATGAGCCGTCAAAGTAACTGCTGAGGCGATCTGTCGGGTGTGTCATGCCCACATTGACTGGATTAGCACCGTCGCGCTTCCAGGTGACGTTACCCGTGTTACGGGCTTGGAAGCCTACGTAGACACGATCACCAGAATTGAGGTTGGTTGTACCTTTACCGGTGGTTTTAGTTTCGTCAGTGTAAGCGTATTGGTTGACGAGCTGCCATGTGTAGTGTGGTTGGTCTATAGTCATACTGAAGTTCATCTTAGGATCATTCATCCACGTAGCGCCTTCAGCGACAAGACTGTAGTACTCGAGGTAGTTACCGGTGTTCCTGGGTGCTTTCATCCAGAACTCAAACGTACCAATTTGTCCGGGCGCTACAGAAGCTTCTTTCATCTTGGCTGGACGGTTTGTGCCCATCCAGGTCGCGTCGTAGGCTGGGCTTGATCGGTCAGTAGGCTGTGTCATACCAACATGTATTGGATTAGCACCATCACGTTGCCAGGTGACGTTACCCGTGTTACGGGCTTGAAAGCCTACGTAGATCCTATCTCCAGGAAGCAGACCGTTCGTGCCTTTACCGGTGGTTTTAGTTTCGTCAGTGTAAGCGTATTGGTTGACGAACTGCCAGCTATAGGTTGGTGGAGTAACAGTGCTGTAGAACTGTAGCCCCATGTCGGGGAACCATGATTGGCCATCAATGATGAGTGTAAATCGTTCAGGATGCGTACCGATGTCTCGAGCTTTCATCCAGAACTCAAACGTACCAATTTGTCCGGGCGCTACAGAAGCTTCTTTCATGGTTGCAGGTCGGTTACAGCCATAGCCCCAGCTTGGGTCACAGAATGAGCTGTGACGGTCGAGCGGGTTAATGGTACCAACTTTGATTGCTTCTGCACCATCACGTTGCCAGGTGACGTTACCCGTGTTACGGGCTTGAAAGCCTACGTAGACACGATCACCAGGCAATAGATTTGTTGTGGCTTTACCGGTGGTTTTAGTTTCGTCAGTGTAAGCGTATTGACCTACTGGTTGCCAAGAATAATTTGGAACATGAGTCGAGCCGAACCAATCATTGAACATACGCCAGAAATTGCGGTTACCATATGCGCTACAGCCGTCGCCTGATCCGTAGAGGTTATTCAGTGCTGCTTGGTTTGGCTGATACGGTGTGTACACATAGAGTCCGGCAGTTGCTTGGTTCTGAATATATATGTTTGAGCCACCACAAGCTGTGTTCGGATTGTAGAGAATAAAGTTGTCGCGCAATGAGCGGTAGTTATAAGAAGCAGGATTCTTGGCGTATACCTTGAATTGTCGTGCTGCAGCGTAAACCTGGTTGAAGAACCCATAGTATTCGGCATCACAAGGAGCGGTATCAGGACAGCCGTATCCGGTGGCACTACGATACTGGACTGACCATGGCCAGTCATCGGTAACGAGTGACTGTTCTTTCTGAAGAAGAACGAGCAAGACTTTTGGACTAACTCCACAGCTATTGGCTACTTCGCCAATAATCTGAGCTGCTGATTTATTGCCGGCTGTGTGGCCATTACAGAGCCCTGCTTCGGCTGATTTATTAGTGGTATCTTGACGATAATCTTTTAGGCAGATGAATGGAGCAGGGTATCCCTTGCTAGCGCCGTATGCTGCCCGAGTCATGCCGGATGAATGCATCTGTGTGCCATTTGTGTCACAGACTGGAACCTTCGCGTTTAAGAATTCCTGGATTTGCTGCACGCTCATATTGTTCGGGTTGAAGAACACGCCATCGTCCATGATTCTGCCTGCTTGGAATTCACCACCAGACAGTGCGCTTGCCTTCGGTGAAGGAAGGGCGGTGAGAATTGCTCCAAAGAATAATAAAGAAGCGAGGAATAGTAGTGATTTTTTAGAGATGAATGATGTCATGATTATTTTACCTCCACGTTTTTGGCTTCGGAGCTGCCGTTAGCTGTTGCAGAAGTGTAGGCGACGACCGCCGACCATATTCCAGCGCTTGGAATATCTTTGCGGGGGATAACGAAGTTTTCACATCGAGTAGTTGTTGCATCTTTGACGCCTGCGGTTTGCTTGGTTACTTTTGCAGTACCTTTGGTAAGCGTTAATGTACATGTGCCTTGCTCATACACCTCGGGCACAAAAGCGCTAACCTCTACTTGATTGTCATAGAATCCGGCGGTTGTCATGATAGGCTTTACTGCTTTTTTGGCGCCAGGTGTTGGTTGTGACTGATTTTGAGATTCTTGCTCTTTGACGATTATTTCTTTTCGAGCATCTGCTTCTTGTTTTTCAGCATCGGTAGGAGGGCTGAGATCGATTTTTTCAACAGGTTGATCAACGCTTGTCGACGCGGTACTGTTGCGTCTGGACTGCATGAATATGAAAGCTCCCGCTAAGAGAATAACCACTAATAAAGCTATTAATAATACTTTTTTTGAAGGCATTCGTTTAGGGTTTTTCATTTTCATAATTTCCTTATTACATTAACACAAAACAACCATTAGCACAATCTAAAATATAAGCGTGAGGGTTTTGCAGTATACTACGCTGCGGCTATCTCATGCAAACTCTGCAAAAGAGTTAATTGCTGTTACTGTCTAATATCTAGCAGCACATTATAACCGCCAGGGTGGCTATACTATGCAAGGCATACCGTACGGGTCAATGTTGTGTAATTATGTGGAAATTGGGATAATCGCTTTCCCCTTGGTATTATCGATATCATGATAACCGTAATTATTGCGGGAGGGTCCGGTACACGTTTGTGGCCGCTATCTACTCCCGACTATCCAAAGCACCTTCTGAAAATTAATGATGAGCACAAATCTCTGCTCCAGAACACATATGAGCGCGCACGTAAAATCAGCGACGACGTCTATGTGATTACTGAGATTGGTCACGCTCACCACATAAAAGACCAGCTGCCCGAGCTGTCAGACGATAACTTTGTGATTGAGCCGGCACGTAGAGGTACAGCCAGCTGTATTGTCGCAGCCCTGTCTCATATTGCCGAGCGACATGATCACGACGAGCCCATCGCCGTACTATCTGCCGATCACTATATCCGCGATGTTGCGGGTTTTGAGCACAGCTTCCGCATTGCTGAGACGGCCTCCAGGCAAGCAGACCGAATCGTATTGATCGGTGTTGAGCCTGATCACCCAGCTATCGGTTTTGGCTACATCCAGAAGGACAAGTTGTTCGATGAAGAATCATTTGTCTTCAATGTTCATTCATTTAAAGAAAAGCCGGAGTTTAACGTTGCTCAGAAATACGTTAAAAGCGGCAAGTATTTATGGAACTGCGGCTACTTTGTCGGCTCAGTTAATACGTTCAAGAAGAGTATGGGGGCATATGCGCCCGAGCTGCTTTCTGAGTATGAAGCACTGCTTGCAGCAGACTCACCAAAGAAGTATGAAAGCACCTATCTTTCATTTGAAAACAATACGATTGACTACGCTCTTATTGAGAAAGTAGAGGACCTGCTGGTCGTGCCGGCTTCGTTTGACTGGATGGACCTCGGTTCATTCAATGATATGCACAAGGCTGTCGCAAGTGATGAGTGTGGTAATCACGTGCATGGCGAGTCAATTCGTATAGACGGTGTAGAGAACTCATTCGTACAGAACCAGGAAGACAAGCCAGTGGCGGTTATCGGCCTTGATAATGTTGTCGTGATCAACACCCCGCAAGGCATATTGGTTGCTCGCAAAGACCTGTCGAAGCAAGTCGGTGATGCCGGCAAATATTTTGCAAACAAGTAAATAGAGGATATAGATATATATGTCAAAGAAACTTATTGCGTTTGATTTAGACGATACATTAGCCGTAACAAAATCACCGATTAGTGACCAGATGAGCAAACTGCTTATCGACCTACTTGATGAGTACGAAGTATGTATCATCTCAGGTGGTAAGTTTGATCAGTTTAAGAAGCAGGTAGTTGATCGGCTTGAAGCTAGCCCGCAGTTACTACGGAAAATGCACCTTATGCCAACATGTGGTACGCGCTACTACCGTTATGATGAATTAGAAGACAAATGGGTCATGCAGTATGCAGAGGACCTTACAGGGGAGCAAAAAGATCGTATTGTTAAGGTCTTGAGCGAAGGTGCAAAGAAACTTGGTATTTGGGAAGAAAAACCTTACGGTGACATTATCGAAGACCGTGGTAGCCAGATTACTTACTCTGCACTTGGTCAGCAGGCTCCGGCTGAAGAAAAGTATAAATGGGACCCGGATGGCAAAAAGAAATGGGCACTTCGTGACTATGCGGCTCCTTTATTGCAAGACGTAGAAGTGCGCGTTGGCGGCACAACTTCAGTAGACGTTACGCGTATTGGTATCGACAAGGCTTATGGCATGGAAAAGCTTATTCAATTGCTTGAAATTGGCAAAGATGATGTGCTGTTTGTCGGTGACAAGCTACAAGAAGGCGGCAACGACTATCCTGTCAAAGCTATGGGTATAGATACGATTGCTGTTGAGCGTTGGGAAGACACTGCGCTTGTTGTTGAAGCGCTCGTCAAAGTCGCCTAGTAATTACTCGACGGTAACTGATTTGGCAAGATTTCGGGGGCGGTCTACGTTGTAACCCTTTTCAACGGCAACGTAATACGCGAATAGCTGCAAAACGATACAGACCAGTAGTGGTTGAAGCTGCTCGAGTGTTGACGGGACGTAAATGACGTCATCGGCATGTTGAGATACTTTTTTGTTACCTTCCGTGGCAATTGCGAGGACTGGACCCTTGCGGGCTTTGATCTCTTGAATGTTGGAAATAGTTTTCTCCATAAGCTCAGAATCACATGCAATTGCAAAGGTTGGGAAGTCCTTGTCGATCATTGCGAGTGGACCATGTTTCATTTCTCCAGCGGCATAACCTTCGGCGTGAATGTATGACAGTTCTTTAAGCTTGAGCGATCCTTCCAGTGCGCATGGGTAGGCATAATTGCGGCCGAGGTAGAGGAAGTCACGGTAAGAACTGTATTTCTTTGCCAGTTTTTCAATTTCTGGGGCGTTCTCGAGGACTTGTTTAGCTTTGTCGGGCAGTTCCAATAATTCCTGCAATACAGGCTTGTAGAGCGGCGTGCGGCCTTCACTGAGGTGCAGAGCAATCTCAGTAAGTACGGTTACCTGCGCGATAAATGCTTTGGTGCTGGCAACTGATTGTTCGTGTCCGGCATGGCAATATACGCCAGCATCGGTGATACGAGCAATGGTAGAGCCCACAGCGTTTACAACGCCCAATGTGAGCACACCGTAATTCTCAACTTTTTTGATAGCCGCGATGGTGTCGGCAGTCTCACCAGATTGAGAAATAGCAATAAGGGCGGTACTACGTGAGAAAGGCTCTTTGCGGTATTTGAATTCAGATGCAAGCTGCACCTCTACCGGGATGCCGGCAATTTCCTCAATCAAGTATTCGCCAACGAGACCGGCATAAAATGAAGTACCGCAAGCAACGATAACAATGCGGTCAATGTACTTCAGCTGCTGAGAGACTGCTTCAAGACCACCGAGCTTAATGGTATTCGTGTCAGCTCGGACACGACCTCGTATGGCAGCTTGGATGGTCTGGGGGGCTTCATGGATCTCTTTGAGCATAAAGTGTGGATAGTCGCCGAGCTCCGCCTTTTCATGATCATAATCAAGCTCCTCAGCCGCTCGTTTGACTTCAACTGCTTCTTTGATGTTGTGAACGCTGACATTGTCGCTTGTTATGGCGGCGATTTCATAGTCGTCGAGATAAATGACTTTTTTGGTTCGGTCCATGAGCGCAGTCGCGTCTGAGGCAATGAAATGTTCATCCTTACCAACACCGATTACAAGGGGACTTGAAAGGCGGGCAACGTAGATTGTTTCAGGCTCTTTGTCATAAATTGCAGCTATCGCGTAAGCGCCTTCAAGATCTTTAATAGCCAGGCCAAAGGCAGTAAAGAAATTTTTGTGCTTTCGCAAATAGAAATCAATCAGATGCGGTACAACTTCTGTGTCGGTCTCAGAAACAAAGGAGTAGCCTTCGCTGACCAATCGTTCACGTAGTTCTTGGTAGTTTTCAATAATGCCGTTATGGACGACGAAGACGGTCTGATCGGTGTTGTAGTGAGGGTGAGCGTTGAGCATAGTGGGGGAGCCGTGCGTGGCCCAGCGAGTGTGTCCTATGCCGATATGTGAGTCAGCCTTCTCGTCGGTAACTTGGTTAGCAAGCCCCTCGACACGGCCGACTTGTTTAATGACTTGCGGCTTTTTTGATAACAAGGCTATACCGGCCGAGTCATAGCCACGGTACTCTAACGACTGCAGACCACTTAAAACAAATTTGCTCGCACTATTCTTCTTTCCAATGTAACCAACGATTCCACACATTCAACGACCCTCATTTAACTGCAAGAACCTATTGTAGTACGGACTTCAGTATCTTGTGCAGGTTTTGTTGAAAGCGTTCCTCGGAGAACTGTTCCGCAAACGCTTTTATACCCTGAGGTGAATAATCATCAGCTTTGAAGCCTTTGAGTGCAGTAGCGAGTGAGTTGACTGATTGCTCATCGGAGAATGCACCAGTCTTGCCCTCGATGACGTAATCAAGCGCTCCTCCTGCCTTATATGCAATGACCGGTGTTCCAGACGCCATAGCCTCAATCGGTGTAATACCAAAGTCATCAAGACCAGGGAAGATAAGTGCCTCTGCACTCGCAAATTGCCGCTCTAGCTCACCATCTGGGATGCGGCCAAGGAACGTAACGCTAGGGCCCGCAAGCGAACGCAAACGTGCATTATCAGGACCATCCCCAATGACTGTTAGAGGAAGACTGAGTTGCGTACATGCCGCAATTGCAAGATCGAATCGTTTGTACGGTGTTTGACGTCCAGAAATAATAAAACCATGACGGGGAAGATTATTATTCTCAGGCTTCTGGAATCGTTCAAAATATACGGGCGGATGAACCACGACGGCGTCACGTCCGTAGTATTTCTTGATCTCTGACTGGATGTGCGTAGAATTGGCGATCATATAGTGAGGCCTCCCAGCAGCCTTGAGGTCCCATCGACGCAGAGGGGCAATGAGCAGGCGTAAACCAACACGAGCAAGCGGATCAAGTACACCAAAGCCAGGGTGCTTCATGTATTCGTCATAACGACTCCAGTAGTAGTGAGTTGGGGCTTGACAGTAGTTGATATGAACGGTACCTTCAGGTACCTTTATACCTTTTGCTTCAGCGCCCGAGCTGCTAATTACTAGATCATATCCCTTCAAATTGAGATGGGTGTACCACCAGATACGAAGAAACCCGAGGTATTTATAAAATTTTCGAAACGGCTGGTGCTGCAGAAACCCGGTGACTACTTTATTGTCGAGCCTCTTTCGCCACTCGGGCGTACAGAACGAAGCATATATCGGAGCGTCAGGGAATGCTTTATGAAGTTGTTCAACCACAAGTTCAGCACCACCGCCATAGAGCCAGTCGTGTACGATGGCTACTCTCATTTCGGATAAATCTTTATGAGCAGGCACGTACTATTTGGCTCCTTTGGCACCCAGTACAATGCGAACGGTACGCAGCAGAATCATGATGTCCATCCAGAAAGTCCAATTCTGAACGTAATAAATATCGAGCTTACGTCGTTCCTCGAAGCTGATATCGCGCCGTCCCGAAACTTGCGCAAGTCCCGTCAGTCCTGATTTGACGCTCAGGATTGCATGGCGCTTTTCATATGCTGCGAGTTCCTGTGGAATGAGTGCACGTGGTCCTACAAGGCTGAGATCTCCCTTAAGCACATTGAATAGCTGTGGAAGTTCATCGAGGCTGGTGGCACGCAGGAATTTACCGACTGGTGTGATTCGTGGATCGTTCGCTATCTGGTCGCCATTCGCACGATACTCGAGGGCGAGTTCTGGTTTACCCAGTAGAGCGAAAGCTTCCTCAGGAGTTGTTCCGTCATACTTTTGGTACTGACTACGGAATTTAAACACCAAAAACTTTTCGTTAAATCGCGTTAATCTGGTTTGTCTGAAAAATACTTTTTCTCTCGGGGCCAGCAGTTTCATGAGCAAGATAATGATGGCCATAACCGGCAATGCGACGATCAGAATGATACTCGTAGCTCCAACATCAAATAGGCGCTTCACCACCCGGCCCCAACCGACAAGTGGTGTCTGGTGCACGGCAATAACAGGGAGTTCAGCAAACAGCTCCACATCGATATTACCGACAAATAAGTCAGCATTACCTGGAACAAAGCGGTAAGATACGTGGTTTTCCTGGGCGTAACGAAGTATCTCATTGCTACGTTCTTGTTCTTTGTATAGCTCGGTTTGGATAATACCGTGCAACGGGATGGATATCTCTGCTACTGCCTTGCTAAAGGATGGGAAATGATGAAATCCTTCTATTTTCCCGCCAACAACCCCAACAACTCTTTGGCCGCTGCGCTTGGGGTCACTAATTGCTCTCGCAAACTTCTCGCTTGCCTTTGTGTCTCCAACCAGTAAGACATTACTGATACCGATACCGAAGCGGAACAGCATGCGGCGGATTATGCGGGCTATGGAGCGGAATAAGAACAAGAAACTAAACCCAAGCAGTAACCCGTATACCGGTACAAGACGAGCTGGGAAAATCTCATCAGAAGACACAAAATCGTAACCGATAACCACCAAGATTCCGATAAATGAACCAACGAGCAAACGTCCTACTTCGGAAAAGCGTTTTTCGTAGACGTTCGGGTTGTACAGGCCAATAAATGCGTGAATAAGTATCCAAAGTGGCAGTACATATAGAAAGACACGCACATATTCCAGGGCTGGTATTTGCTCCAGCAAAGGACGGGGATCGAGCTTTACGCGCAAAATATAGGCAGCGCTAAATGCAGCTAACAGTGCCAGGAAGTCACCGACAATGAGGAAGAGCGCGTAAACGAGTGAAGCGTTACTTTTCATAGATAGATTATCCTTAATTGTAACACTGTTATTTGCCAGGCGGACAAAGTGGTATACTAGTAAACAACTATCAGGTATATAAAAATGAAAAAATTTAAGAAAAAAGAACGCAGAGAATTCATCCGTATCGTCGAGTACTTAGTGAGCGGTGGTGCCTATTTCTGGTCCGGATATCTGATGTTCTTTATACTCGATCAGGTTGTGGGACTCAACCTCTGGTGGGCTAAGTTACTAGCTAACATTACCGGCTGGCTCGTCAATTACGCACTGCAGCGCTACTGGGTGTTTAATAATCCAAAACTGGCTAAACATCAGACCGAGGTAACTTCTCGTTATGCGGCTATCACGCTGGTCAATTTCTTACTTGATTACCTCATTGTTGCAAGTCTGCAGGCAGCCGGTCTTACTCCTTATATAGGGCAGTTTGTTTCGTCAGGTTTCTTTACGATCTGGAATTATCTATGGTATCGCTTCTGGGTATTCCCAGATAAATATCCAAGGAAAAAACGCGCCTAATGAGTGAGAGTGTCCGCCCCACCAAAAAACAGAGGGAACTACTAACGTTTATCGAAGCATTTATTGCGGAGCATGGCTATAGTCCCAGTTACCGCGAGGTTATGGCGGCGCTCAACTACACCTCTGTTGCAACCGTTGCCCTGCACGTTAACAGCCTGATAATCCGGGGCCACTTACGGAAACGCGACCGCTCAGCTCGGTCTCTTGAAGTCGTTGCTCAAGAAGAGCCAAGCAAGGTGAAAACTAATGAGATTAAACCAGGTGAAGAAAAGTGGCTGGTAGAGAAGATCGAATACTTCTTCACGCAGTTAGAGTCAGGTGGCCCTATCGAACAATCTAAGCTTGATGAGCTGTATGTACTCATCGGTGCGCTTAGAGTGCTGGGACTCGAAGGTGCAGCGCAGTCCTTTATCCCGCGCCTCACTGAACTTAAGAAACGGGTAGCTTGAGGAGCGTCAATATTCCTGTTAAGCTAATGGTAATTTCTTATGGCTAAAGATTCTATTACAAAAACCAAGAGCACAGCATGGAAGATTGTCTTCATTGTTGTAACCGTACTTGCTTTTGCCGGTCTTACAGCCGCAGCAGGTGTTTATTATAAGAAGTATAACGACCTGAAGAATCACCCTGTCAGCGCCGACAAGGCCGCCCAGGATGAGATTGGCCGTACGATCTCTGAAGTCGGCAAGCTTTACGACCTTCCGAAGGATGAAACGCCGAGCATCGCAACCGTAAAGGATAAAGAAAAGCTAAAGGACCAGCCATTCTTTGCTAAGGCCGAAAATGGCGATACGACCCTTATTTACTCCAAAGCAAAGCTGGCTATATTGTATCGTCCAGGTACGAAACAGCTCATTAACGTGAGCTCAGTGAATATTCAGTCGCAAGTTCCTTCAGTCAAGATTATCGGTACTGTTTCTGATCGAGCCGCAGTCGATAAAATTCTCAAAGAAAACTTCAAAGACCAGGTAATCGTAAATGATCAAACTGAGGCCAAAAGCTCACATGCAACAATCACCGTTATTGATCTAAGTGGCCAACAAGGCGAGATGACAAAGAAGCTAGCCGAGGGACTGAAGGGTAGTGTCGGCACATTGCCTGCAGGCGAAGAGAAGCCAACCGGAGTTGATATTCTGATCGTTGCCGGTAGCTCAAACTTCTAGAATCTTAGTAGTTACTTAATAGTTTTAAGTAACTATAGCTTGACTTTACCATTAGCGCGTTATAATAACGTTAGGTGGTTCTCATTGATGAGCACGAAACATACATATCGGTACGACAAGTCGTTCAGACCCAAGCGACATAAGTTTTTGTTTGTTTTCGCGGGCGCACTACTGGTCGTAGTGTCGCTGGCGGCTTTTGTATGGAGAGATGTAACCCGCAACCAAGCGGTAAATATCGAGGGACAATCCCGGACGGTGAATCAAGTCTTCAACGATACGATCCAGCGCTTGACGGTGGATGAACAACTGTACAGTATGGAGCTACCGGGTGATTGGAAGGAAATAAAACGGACCAATACTTCAACAGAAAATAGCATTACCTGGCAAGCCACTAAAAAGGGCGAAGATAACCGCTCGCTGACGTTACATATTGATACGATTCCAGCTAGCCGCCCGCTAAACAGGTTGTTGCCGGTTAATGCTGAGGGCAATACGCTCATGTACGGAGAAATCTCCGACAACTGTGCCTCGTTTACTGGAGGCGGTAGTCTTGACGCTCAGAAGGCAGTTCACTCGAAGGAGACTGAGGCCAAATGGCAGAAGGTAGACTTTATCTGCAATCTCCCAAGAGTCATTGACAATGAAATCGGTACTGGCTCAACCGAAGGAATCAATACGGTATCAGTGACCGGCCCACTCCAAGGCAAGCACAAATATTTCTTTGTATATACTGACCGGAATGTACAGCCAAAGACCAGTATTCTGCTTGATGCTATCCGCAGCTTCCGTGCCAAGTAAGCGCTAGCTGTAGCGTGTCATATGGCAAAAAATACTACATGTAGCGTCCTGTGCTTATGGTATTCTACTAATAGTTCGTTTTAATAATTATATAGCTGGAAGTGAGTGCAATTCTCACACTGTGCCGCAACTGTGAAAGCCTTATGGCTTAAGTCAGATACAGCTCGTTAAAGTCTTCCGAGCAGGAGCATCTATCAATTGATACATCCCTGCTTTGAGACCAAAAACAAAGCAGGTTTTTTAATGCAGCAAACCGCAGAAGCCCTATACGAGACCCCATTCTCTGAGACTCCAGAGATGCAGACTGAACGTAGCCTCGCAGTCATTGATGTAGACGCTATCGCGGGCCTCGACTTTGCCAGGCTACGAGCACGAAACCAGGCGGCTGACATTCTCGAAACCAACATGGAGCGCTTGAGACAAGGCGACTCCGACAGCGAAGTACCCATTCCTGTCGATGCTCTAGGGACCGCTCGTCGTGTCGTAGAAGCACGCCGGCAATTTGGAGAGGGAAGCCCTGAGTACAGTGAAATTTACCAAGGTTTAGTCACTGACTGCCATCGCTTGTTCGGTGAAGCCTTCCGCAAGAACACTTGGGAATATTTCTCGGAAGCTCACCAGCAGTACGATCCAGCAAGCGGCGAGTTTTTTGCATTCGGTCAGTCGCTTATAGAAATTGTTAAGGGCGGATTAAGCCCGATGAACGAAAAAGAAGAACAGATGCGCCGCACGAATGAATTTGTCGAAGAGACGACCTATCAGGCTATCGCCCGCTTGAGCCTGCAGGAGACAGTCCATGTCGTGACAGTCTCAGAATGTCCTGACTGGGCGATTGAGGCTTATGCACGCAACTCCAAGGGAAGCTATGGCGGCTATGTACCCGAGATTCAGAAACTGATGCTACGCAACGTCCGCTTTGACCCTGTTGACGGCAGCCGCTACGAAGAGCAAGTAGGGCTCTCAGGCGAGTATATTACCCACGAGGTCGTTAACCGTACTCTACAGATTACCAGCGTGATCGCAGAAGATGAGCAACTTGATAAGATACAGATTCATGCTAAGCAGTTGGTTCATGACAGTGAAGATGGTGTATTTGCATTCGTGGAACTACTTGATGAAGTCGCGAGTGACATGTCAGGGAAAACTATCTTTATGGGTGAAGTCGTAGATGACCATATGAAGCGAAACTATGCCGGTGTTCGGGAGGAAGCAAAAGAACGCCA